>NZ_JAGHQV010000017.1:0-117279 GCF_017744175.1 Thalassotalea sp. G20_0
TTGAGAGTCCTGAAGAGCCGTTAAAGACTATGACGTTGATAGGTTGGGTGTGTAAGTGCTGTGAGGCATTGAGCTAACCAATACTAATGACTCGTGCGGCTTGACCATATAACGCCAAAGCGATTTGCGAATCAGTTGACAGTGGTCAGTAGCCAGTTGTCAGTTGTAGCCATACGCAAGAGTGAACAGCAAGAAAGCTTGAATATTGGATTTCAGGGCACGGACAGCTTAAAGCTTCCGGCTCAAAAGTTTCGCCTGGCGACCATAGAAGGTTAGAACCACCTGATCCCATCCCGAACTCAGCAGTGAAATGACCGATCGCCGATGGTAGTGTGGGGTCTCCCCATGTGAGAGTAGGTCATCGCCAGGCACCATTTTTACCTTGAGTTTGCTCAAGGCCGAAAATCCCGATAAAGCAATTTATCGGGATTTTTTTGTTGGCAAGCATGCAGCCAGGTTGTTGTTTAGTCACGAAGGAGTAGCGCAAGAATTCAGATACTACTGTTCCCATGGGCTTGCAGATCCTCAGGGTCATGAATCAAACCAAAAGACGATGCGCTCTGCTTTACTCTTTTGTAGCTGAGCCAGGTCCTGAAAATAACCTTCACCCAGAGCGTCTCTGACAGTATGATTAACAAACTCTTCGGGAACATGAGCCGCTTCAATGTTTCTGTCTCGCAAAGGCTTGTCATAGTTATAGGAAGTCAGTTCCTCAACGGATAACCAGGAATGACTGTGTCCATCCGGATCCTGATCAGATCTGGCCTTGACGGAAGGACTGACATCGTTTGGCAGGCCCCGGGGTTGGTCAATCGGATACGGGGTCACTCTCCGGCCAGTCCATATGCCCCCATTGCCCCAACTGACGAACTGGCCAACGTAGTCGTTTCTGAAACGAACACCGGCAACAAATGAAAAAACATCATAATCGCGATCGCTTAAAGGCTTATAGTCCGGGATTTCTTCCCATTGCCCAACATTATTTCTGAACTCAGCGTATGCATGTATGTCTGTACCCATAACTATTCAACCTCTGTTGTGATTTACCTCAGTTTTTCATAGTCAGCCGTCGTGTTAAGACGGTTAATACAATGACTTCTCCCCTATCATCTGGCTCATGGACCGTATGTGAATATACAGAATGGCTAGGTGTAAGCTTTTACAGACACACCTGCGCATACTGATAATAATGTTTTCTGATAATTGGCCGTTGGCTGTTTTCCCGTCATTCAGACCTGCTGAACAAAAAAAAGTTTCAGACCACAGGCCTGATGAGCAGATCGGTATTTTTCGAAAACAAAACGCAAAAGCTCTCAAGTTTCTTTAAGACCATGCATTACAAACCTGTACTATACGTCATTGGACTATTATTGATGACGCTTGCGGCACTGATGTGTATCCCGCTGTTTACCAATATTTTTTTTAATACGCCTGCTCACTATCTGGCTTTCACACTGTCGCCACTGCTGACTTTTGTTGTGGGTGGTATCTTATGCCGGTCTTGCAAAACAGAAGTCTTTGGATTCCGGTCCAGGGAGGTTTTCCTGCTGACCAATTCAAGCTGGATATTGGTCTGTGTGTTTGGTGCGTTGCCTTTTATTTTTGAAACAGAAATCAGTTTTACCGATGCATTCTTTGAAACCATGTCAGGCATTACCACCACAGGCTCTACGGTGCTGGTCGGTCTGGATAATATGAATCCGGGTATTTTGATGTGGCGCTCAGTCCTTCAATGGTTGGGGGGGATTGGCTTTATTGTCATGGCGGTTGCGGTTCTGCCTTTTCTTAAGGTGGGTGGTATGCGTCTGTTTCAGAGTGAGTCTTCCGACTGGTCGGAAAAAGTAATGCCCCGATCTGGTGTGATTGCCAAGCGGATCGTTCAGATATACCTGGGGTTGAGCGCATTGTGTGCCATGGCCTATTACATGGGGGGAATGACGGCTTTTGAAGCCATCAACCACGCAATGGCAACGCTCTCAACCGGCGGTTTCTCCACCTCCGATGCATCAATGGCGAATTTTGACAACCCTGCCATACACTGGACTGGCATCATTTTTATGTTGGTGGGCAGTCTTCCCTTTGTTCTGTTGGTAAGATTTCTCTCGGGTAATGCTGAGCCGTTATGGAAAGATTGTCAGGTTCGGGGCTTTCTCAGGCTGATTGGGGTTATCTGGGGCTCTATGACAGCCTGGTTAGTGTTGAATTCTGACTACGGCGTTTTTGCTGCATTGACTCTGGTTGCCTTTAATACGACATCTGTCATAAGTACCACCGGCTTTGCCCTTACCGATTACTCAATGTGGGGTGGCTTTGCCGGAGCTGCATTTTTCTTTCTGAGTTTTATTGGCGGTTGTTCAGGCTCTACCAGTGGTGGTGTAAAGATCTTTCGCTTTCAGCTGGGGTTGCGTTTACTGAATGTGCAGCTGAAGCTTTTGAGCCATCCCCGAGCCTGTTTCAGCATGCAGTACAATGGTCAGGCACTTAACTCTGATATTATTCGCTCATTTGTCGCGTTTACTTTCTTCTTTCTGATGCTGACAGGCATCATGACACTTCTGCTCAGTTTGATGGGATTGGACTTTATTACCAGCCTGACAGGAGCGGTCACGGCCATTGCCAACGTTGGGCCGGGGCTGGGAGACATTATTGGTCCTGCAGGTAACTTTGCACCACTGCCTGATATGGCCAAGTGGGTACTGGCAGCGGGCATGCTGATGGGACGATTGGAGGTCATTACCGTTCTGGTGATGTTTACGTCGGCTTATTGGCGACGATGAGACGCTATCTTTTCGCAAGGGTGAGAAAAAGTTTTTATAGCAGTCCCTTGAAAAAAATAATACGACCTTTATATTACATGTAATATTTGTTACATGTAATAGATTGAACGATCACTTAACAGGTCGGGCATACCACTGATACAGAGAGTTCATTCATGGCCTTGCGGAAAAACGCTGCACATTATCAGCGACAGTTTCGCTCCAGGATGAGAGAGCAGGGGCTGGTAAAAAAAGAAATCTGGATTGTCCCAGAAAATGCCAGCCTGCTGCGGGACATTGAGCAGCAACTACGACAAATCGATTCCTATCAACCACCAGGACATACCATCATGACCCAGTCATCAAGTGTTTGGACGATTCAAAGCTTATACGAGGCGTTGGCTAATGACCCACTGAGTACCAGTGGTAATGCGTTGTTGAACCTGGTGGATGGGACTGAGCCCTGTCTGGAAATCAGTATGGTTGAGTTTGGTGATCTGCCTATCTACCTGACGGTTTGTGGGGAGCAGATTATTGCCGATGCGGTGCTCTGGCCTCTTTCACTGGTCAAGGACCCGGTTGCGTTAAATGATGAGGTTTTGCGTACTCACAAATTATTTCCGCTGTCGACGATCAGTCTTGATCGCTTTCCGGATGGCAATGAGTACTACACCATTTTTGGTGCACTGAGTTCATCGTCTTCACTCCAGAATATCGTGCAGGAAATAGAAACGCTGGCAGCCAATGCCATCAAGGCCACAGAAGCCTATGGGAATCACCTGACTTCTGAGTCAGTGGCTTAATACCATCAAGCATTTAAAACAGGTAAATACCATGAGCATTTGGAGTAAAGTGATGACGGCCCTGAAAGGGGCGACCAACGAAGTCGGTGAAGCGATTGCAGACAGCAATGCTTTGCGTATTCTGGATCAGGAAATTCGTGAGGCGAGTGATCAGCTGCAGCAGTCCAAGACTCAGTTGGCTGGCATCATGGCCAAACAAAAACTCTCCTCACAAAAGTGTGCCGAGTTGAAGGAAAAAGTAGCTGAGTATGAAGGCTACGCCATAAAAGCCCTGGATCAGGGCGATGAATCGCTGGCTACAGAAGTTGCCAGCAAGATTGCAGAATATGAGGCGCAGCTTAATTCAGAACTGGAAATGGAAAAGAGCTTTGCGGGCAGCATCGTCAGCCTGAAAAAGGCCATTACGGATGCAGAAGCGAACCTTCGTCGTCTCAAGCAGCAGGTTGATACGGTTAAAGCGACGGAGTCCGTACAAAAAGCACAGGCAGCCTGTGCCGCCAAACACAGCGGTGTTAACTCAAAAATGGCGACGGCAACGGATTCCCTGGAAAGGATCAAACAACGGCAGGCAGAGAGGGCTGCCCAGATGGAAGCGGCCAGTGAACTTTCCGGTGATACTGCTGAGAATGATTTGCAGGCCAAACTCAAAGCGGCTGGTATCACCAGGGGTGATGCTGATGCCTCCAGCGTATTGGAACGTCTGAAGGCTCGTCAGGGTTAATCGGTCATGATGGGGGCGAGGTAAATGCTGTCCCGATGCCGAGAAGAATGAACGCTGAGCCTGTCATCCATTTGCCCCACTGTATGCGTTGCTTGCAGTGGAGTATTTGTTTGCCAACACTGCCAGCAAACAGCCCAACAGCCGCATCAATCGGAAAGGCTACCAGCACAAACGTCAGGCCAAGCATTAAGATATCAATGTGAGCCGAGGGACTCGACGGATCAATAAATTGTGGAAAAAAAGCCAGAAAAAAAAGAATGACTTTCGGATTCAGCACATCTGTAATCACACCCTGATAAAAAATCTTTTTCAGGGCTGCATTGGAAATACACTGTTCATTGCTATTCTCACCTTTCGAAAAAAAGAGCGTTCGGATTCCCAGATAACAGAGATAAGCTGCTCCGGCATATTTAATCAATGAAAAGCCCATGGTGGATGAGGCTATCAGGGCAGACAGCCCGAGAGATGCAATGATAGTATGGATAAGTACACCGGTATGAACACCCAGGGCAGAAATGAATCCGGCCATGGCTCCCTGGGAAAGCCCGCGGGCGGTGATATACAGTAAATCCGGCCCCGGAGCCAGGGCAAGGATCAGGGTCGCTATCAGAAATAGCGCCAGTGATGACTCAGACATAACGCGTTCTCTTTCTATTCGTAGCCATCTGTCAGGGGTTTAAGAGTATAGTCCCGATTTCTCTATCAAGCGTTTCAAAGGGTGGTTTGTTTTTATGATCTTTGATTGGTTTAAACGTAGGAAAGAAGACGAAAGCAAGAGCGTTTCTTTACCATCGCCGCTTAATTTGCGGTTGGGAAGTGCGGTTGAATTGGATTTGTTACCTTTCCAGATGATCCGTGAGCAGCTGAGATTCACCTTACCAGAAGGGATTCAGACGATTGAGGCAGCAGGTATCATTGATTTAGGGGCCGGTGCTTCGCTGTGCCGCTTTTATACGTCGGATGATGGCTTTATTCAGATATCAACAAGTGGCGGTTATGAAACGCAGAACATTGATGACATAAAATTCTTTGTCTTTGCACAAACCCATAATATTGCCAGTGAGAGCGGTGCGAGCCTTTGGGTCAGTGACTCCGGTTTGATTGGTGATAAGCGCTTTGAGCTGAATGAAACAGATTATCGCCGGGTCTGGGATGAGGTGGTTCCAGGACGGATTGAACCGGTCAATTTCACGGAAACGGTTCACAGCCGTGATGAGTCGGTAACGGCTTATGATGTAGACCATCTGGCCATGCTCTATCAGCGACAAATCAGTGGCAGTGAGCGTTATGAATATCTCCTGGCGTCCCTTGAGTTCAGCGGTGAGGATGAAGCTACAGCTGTCGTAAGTTTAGGGTTTGATCTTGATATTTCAGCCATGACGATCACTTGACCAATACGGCATGAATGAATTTCCGGTCTGGCAAGGGTATCCTTGTCAGTCAGTTCCAATAATGTTCAGGATGTAACAATATGATAGCCATTACCGACTATTTAGCCGGAGTTCCTCTTTTTCTTGCCTATTTTGCCGTTGCGCTGGTGTTAACGGGGATTTATGTCCTGGTTTACACTTGGTGTACTCCCCATGAAGAGATGAAATTGATCAGGGCGGATGTGTCGGCTGCTGCCATTGCTTTTGCTGGCAGTTTAATCGGCTTTGTTCTGCCCCTGGCCAGTGTTATTGAAAACTCGATTAACCTGGTGGATATGGCGCTCTGGGGCGGTGTTGCCCTGATTGTTCAGTTGGCTACATTTTTTGGACTAAGACTGTTTATTCCGCAAATCTCAGAGCATATTGCAGACAATAAGCTGGCTTCTGGTATCTGGCTTGGGGGAGTATCAATCGCAGCCGGTTTATTGAACGCTGCCTGTTTGACCTATTAGTACCGGAGTTAAGGGAATAATGAAGCGTTCAAAGAAGTTGCAGCTTGCCATTATGGGAACCGCTCCGTTTGTGCTTAGTGGCTGCACAGACTCCGCCAGAGAAGCGCTGGTTTATAAAGACGTAGCCAGTTGCATCAGTGATGGCGTGATATCCGATTCGGTTTGCCGGTATGAATACAACAAGGCCTGGCAGAACCATTTAATGATGGCACCCAAATATAATGCCGCCTCAGACTGCCAGCAGGACTTCGGCACGACATGTCAGCAACTGGCTTCCGGAGAGTATATTCCAACCATGGAAGGCTTTATGCTTGCCGCAGAGCCTGGCTCGAGCAGAAGCTCTTTTACGGTTATTCCTCTCTATCTTGGTAGTGGCGGTTTTTTCCGGACGGGTAACTACGATAGGGTTGGCAGCAGTTATCAGCAGGGAAAGGTCATCGTCGATAAAAAAGCAACGGCCAAGCCTTCTTTGACCAAGCCTTCAATAAAAAGTACTACTATGAAACGTGGTGGTTTTGGCAGCCGTTCTGCCGCAAGAGGAAGCTGGGGGGGATAATGCTGCGTATTACCTCTGCGCCAAGAAAAGATTGGACCAGACTGGCGGAGTCCCTTGGGTTTAAATTCCACACCATTGGTGGGGAAGCCTATTGGGATGAGACTGCTTATTATCAGTTCACCATGAAGCAGGTCGAGCAGGATATAGAAGATCCTACCGCAGAGATTCACCAGATGTGTCTGCATCTGGTGGATAAAGCTGTGAATTCAGAACAACTGATGGAGCGTCTGCGAATTCCCCGATTTTTCTGGGACTATGTGCGTGATTCCTGGTTGAGAAGGGATTCCCATCTGTATGGACGAATGGATTTCTCATACGATGGTCAGTCACCTGCCAAGTTCTATGAATATAATGCAGACACGCCCACATCATTATATGAATCCGCTTTTTTTCAGTGGCTCTGGCTGGAGCAGATGGTGGAAGAGCAGAAGCTTCCGCCAGAGATCGATCAGTTCAATATCATTCAGGAAATGTTGATTGAAGCTTTGGTACTATTGAAAAAGCAGAAAATGGCCGGTGAGCTACTTTACTTCTCTTGCAGCCAAGATTCCGAAGAAGACTATGGAACGGTTGAATACTTCCGTGACTGTGCTGTTCAGGCAGGGCTTGGTACACAGTTTATTTACACTGAGGACATTGGTATCAGTCCGGAGGGCCAGTTTACCGACCTGGAAGATAGAACCATTCCCGGAATGTTTAAACTCTACCCTTGGGAGTTTATGTTTGAAGAAGCGTTCGGGAGCTACCTTCCGGGCAGCGATACATTATTTTTTGAACCTCCGTGGAAGGCCATTCTGTCAAATAAGGCCATCCTTCCCATTCTGTGGCAGGAATTTAAAGGACACCCAAATCTTTTACCCTGTTATTTCGAGGATGAAAAACCGGGGGATGATCTGGGAAGTCATTACGTTAAGAAACCGGTTTTTTCCAGAGAAGGTGCAAACATCGCAGTGATGAACAATGGTAAGACGACAGTGAACGTTGATGGACCCTATGTCGATAGTGGTTATGTTCTACAGAAATATCAGCCTCTGCCGGTATTTGCCGGAAACCACACGCTGATCGGCAGCTGGGTTATTGCTGATCGTCCGGCAGGTATCGGTATAAGGGAAGATAACTCGGTGATAACCAGGGACAGCTCAAGGTTTGTGCCACATGTGATCAGGGAGTAGTTAAAAAAGACCCTGACTTGATAACGGAGCAGGGCCTTTGGTGAGTGTCACTTAAAAGTGGATGGATGCGGCAACGTATGCTTGGCAAGAGTCGTTTACTTTCAGTTTGATATCATCAGGCCCCTGGAATTGGTGAGAAGTGCCGTTAGTCAGATATTTCACGCCAGCTTCCAGATCGATATTATCAATCTGATAAATAACGCCTGCCTGGGCTCCGTAGGCAAAGCCCCATTTCTTTTTAAAACTGTCTTGCTTGTCGGCTGCAATAAAAGAGCCATTGGCTTTTGTTTCTGTGGCACCGATGGTTAAACCAATAAACGGTTGAACATCCCATTCAGGCATAAACAGATAGTCGGCAGAAACCAGAAGGTTAAGTTGCTTAATGTCGTGAACTTTAAAATCGACACCGTCAGAGCCCCATTGAGCATCTTTCGGCTTGAGATAACCAGCAGTGAAATAGACTCTGGCCTCGTCATCCATAAAGCCACCAAGACGAAGCCCGAAAAAGCCAGTATTGTCACTGTCATCAACCGATGCGCCGGAACCGTCAAGCTTTACTTTGGTCTTGGCATAACCTCCTTCAAGGCCAACAAAAATATCATTCTCCGACCAGCCATCATCCCACCCGGTGGCCAGGGCAAATGAAGAAACAGCAGAAAACGCAAGAGCGGATAAAAGTGAGGTTATCTTTTTCATGGGGGTTCCCAAAATATTCCATATTGAATGTGTGTACAAGAGATAACGCGCTTAATCTATATGCAATAGATATAGATCAGGCTCGGAATAAGGAATCGTTGCTAATATAGTTTTATTTCTGAGCAAGCAAGAAGACAGACCTTAAAGGAAGTCTGCACTCAGAGTAACTATTAAAAACAGCGTTTCATTATTAATCATTGAATCTATATAGAACACAAATTTGGGTTCTGCCATTTTCATTTAGTGTACTAAGGTGCAATTTCATTATGAAAGGTTGATTTCAAAGCGTAAATACGGTGGGTATAAGTTAAGAAGCAGGTAAAAAAACTGTTTAATTTGATTGCCTGGATAGATGTTTTGAGCATCTTTTAAATAATAGGAATATCACTAATGTATTTGTGCAATTCTAGTGTTGTTTTAATGTGGAATTTAATATTTGTTTTTAATGTTTTTACAAAATTACCAGATTAGCATTCATTGTGGTTGTTCTTATTTGAGGTCTTATGCTTATTTTTAGGCTTTTTTGTTGTGATGATAATGAAAAAGCCACTTAAAAGCGGCTGATATTCATAACTTCGCCTGGATACCAATTGAGCATTATTTGATATGCTTATCAGCTTCTTTAAAGAAGAGTGCCATGTCATTCCAAGGCGTTGTTTTTCTGAGAATACGTTTGCAAGTTACGATCGTTTCAAAATATGGGGTCTGTTTTTTCAGCTCAACCCAGCCGCTGATACCACTGTTCTTCATGATACAACTCGACTAAATTCGGTGATGGGATAATCATGCTTTCAGTATATGACGGTAAAATTTTTATAAAAATCAATAATACTTTGTGAGCCTATCAAGTATTCTTATGCCTTGATTCTTTTGATGGAACAGGCTGTACATTAAATGCATATTACGCTTCGTCAGCTGGAAATATTTCGGGCGGTGGCTCAGTACGGAAGGGTGACTGGTGCTGCTGAGAGTTTGCATATTTCCCAGCCGGCGGCCAGCATGGCTTTATCGGAACTGGAAAAGCACCTGGGACCACTGTTTGACCGTAACCAGGGTGCAGGTCTGAAGATGAATGACTCCGGCCGTGCCCTGTTGCCAAAGGCATCCGAATTGATTGATCGCGCAAAGGAGCTGGAAAACCAGTTTGCCGGGGATGGATCCTATGAGTCGGGTTCTCTGGTTTTGAATGCCAGTTCAACCATAGGCAATAGCCTGTTGCCCAAAATGCTTGCCCGGTTCCGGGAAAGTCATCCCGGTATCAGAATTGATCTGGAAATTGATAATACCCGTGTCATTGAGCAGCGGCTGCTGGACTTCAAGACAGATCTTGCGGTCGTCGAGGGTGTCTGCCTGCATCCGGATATCGAGGTAACCACATGGCTGGAAGATGGGCTGGTGGTTATTTGCAGTCCGGATCATCCATTGGCTAATAAGGGCAATATGCCACTCTCTTCTCTGGCCAATGAGTTGTGGGTGTTAAGAGAGCCGGGCTCGGGTACGCGGGAACTGTTCGATGAGATGATTGCTACTCAGCTGCCGTCGCCTAAGGTTGCCATGGTGCTGAACCGTTCAGAAGCGGTGAAACAGGCGGTCAGTGATGGTGTTGGTATCGCCTGTATTTCAAGTCTGGCGGCAAAGTCCACTCTGGATACCGGGCATATGGCAACGATTGGGGTGACAGGGTTGAACCTGAAGCGTCATTTTTATCTATTGACCCACAAGAGAAAGTACAAAAGTACAGTTTTTACTCAGCTGTGCCAATTCATCCTTGCAAGCAAGCCCTTTGAAAACGTTTGATTTTTATACACAGGGTATTTGATTTCTCAGACGCTGCTTTTCCGGCTAAATGCCAGGGCATATTCCCCTTCCCCTTATACGGCGCGTGCTGACCGGCTGTTCTACCAAATTCTATGTTTTATGACTTTGTGAAATATTAATTGGTAAGTATGGTTTCGGTTGAATATAGGTACTATTACCCATATACTGCGGCCGCTGGGATGTCAGAAATCATCAATCAAATAACAGGTACTGACATAATCCAACAAAATATTACGCGGTGTGCATGCAATAATCTTTTGCTCCCCCTTTTCCTGATGAAAGTGGGGAAAGATAACTGAGCAGTAGTTAACGGAAGTATGTCAGAAGCAAAAGCCTGGAAGCAGCAGATAGCAATGGGTCGTGATGACTGGTCTGGATTTGCCAGCCGCAAGTCCGGTCGTGCTGATCATCGTCAATACATGTGGCTCCAACAGCCACCAGTGCATCGTGTTATTGTCGCCCAGTTGGTGGTAACTGCGGTGCTGGCCCTGGCACTGCTTCCTCTGGGAATCACTTTTACATTGTCTTCGTTTCTGGGAGGACTCTGTTGCTCACTGCCCAATGCGTATTTTGTATGGCGAGCGTTCCGCTATCGTGGCGCACGCTCGGCAAAACTGATTGTCAGCTCATTTTACCGTGGAGAAGCTGGCAAACTGGTACTGACCACAGCGGGTTTTATCCTGGTGTTTACCCTGGTTAAACCGCTGGAACCCCTGGCACTGTTTGGAACGTTTATCGTGGTTCAGGCAGTCAGCTGGTTTGCACCATTGCTGGTGGTTCGTCGGCAGAAACCAGTAAAGTAATGGTTGGTAGACAACGCCCCGCCCATGGCGGTTGATTGCTGAAAAGTGTTTAAGTGGAAAAGCTGTTTACGGCTTTGTCTGATTTCAGATCAGATGTTGAGGGCCGGACAGCTTTGATATTGACAATGTAATGGATGATTAACAGGATTAGCCATGGCAAATACTGCTACTGAATACATACAGCACCACTTGCAGAATTTGACGTATGGTCAGCTGCCTGCTGGTTATCAGCGAGTTGACGCTTATGGTCAGCCTCAGGGTGTTCTCACCGAGCCAACCTGGACGTTTGCCCTGACCCCCGCTGAAGCCAAAGAGATGGGGTTCTGGGCCATTCATGTAGACAGCATGCTCTGGTCGGTATTCCTCGGCTTTGTGTTTGTTCTCCTGTTCCGCTTTGTTGCCAAAAATGCCACAGCTGGCGTTCCTGGTAAGTTACAAAATGCCATTGAGTCCATTGTCGAATTTGTGGACACCAGCGTTCGCGAATCCTTCCATGGCAAAAACCCACTGATTGCTCCCCTGGCCCTGACCATTTTTGTCTGGATCTTCTTCATGAACCTGATGGACTTGATTCCTGTGGACTGGATTCCCGGTCTGGCAACACTGGCAGGCATTCCCTACATGAAGATCGTGCCATCGACAGACCCGAACATCACCATGTCCATGTCGATCAGCGTCTTCTTCCTGATGCTCTTCTTCTGGATCAAGGTGAAAGGTGTGTCTGGCCTGTTCTCTGATCTGGCGCTGCATCCATTCTCCAGTAAAAATCCGGTTGCGAAAGTTATTCTGATTCCTGTCAACCTGCTGCTGGAAACGGTGTCCCTGTTAGCCAAACCCGTTTCCCTCGGGCTGCGACTGTTCGGCAATATGTATGCCGGTGAACTGATATTTATCCTGATAGCCATGATTGGCTGGGCGCAGCTGCCACTGCATTTTGGCTGGGCTGTCCTCCATATTCTGGTTATTACCCTTCAGGCTTACATCTTCATGACTCTGACCATTGTTTATCTGAGCAGCGTTCATGAAGAACACTGAGTGAAAGGTAACCGGGCAGCGTATCCTTCAGGAGAGCTGCCCACTGGATAAATTTACTTTAACTAACCACTGAATCTCACAACACACGACCTGAAAAGTCGGGAGGAAATATGGAACTGGTAGTTGGTCTGACAGTAATCAGTGTTGCCATCATGCTGGGTGTAGCGGCACTGGCAACGGGTATTGGCTTTGCCCTGCTGGGTGGCAAATTCCTGGAAGGGGTTGCCCGTCAGCCGGAAACTGCACCTATGCTGCAAACCAAAATGTTCATCGTTGCGGGTCTGCTGGATGCGATCCCAATGATTGCCGTTGGTATTGCCCTGTTCTTCACCTTTGCTAACCCGTTCGTTGGTCTGCTCTAAGCAAAGACGTTAATGCCCGACCAGGTGCCAAGCCACGCAGGTCGGTTCCCCCGGGAGCCGACCTGCGTTGAGAAAAGGCCAGGCTCTGAAAGGAGCCAACGACATTAACTAAAAGAGGTGTTGGCGTGAATTTAAATGCAACTCTGATCGGCCAATCCATCGCTTTTATGTTCTTTGTGTGGTTCTGCATGAAATATGTGTGGCCACCTCTGACCAAAGCGCTGAGTGACCGACAGCAAAAAATAGCCGATGGTCTGGCTGCTGCTGATAAAGCAGAAAAAGACCTGGCTCAGGCCAATGACAAGGTTGCTGAACTGCTGAAAGAAGCAAGAGCTGAAGCCCAGGGCATCATTGAGTCAGCCAACAAGCGCGCAAACCAGATTGTCGATGAAGCCAAAGAACAGGCCCGTGCTGAAGGTGACCGCCTGAAGGCCGCTGCTGCTGCTGAAATTGAGCAGGACGCTAACCGGGCTCGTGAAGCATTGCGTACGCAGGTGGCAAGCCTCGCTATTGCCGGTGCTGAACGAATTCTGGGTGAACGTCTGGACGAGGCAGCGAACAGCAAGCTGGTTGATGATCTGGCGGCTGAACTTTAAGGGGGCTGGAGATCATGGAATTAACAACCTGTGCCCGTCCCTACGCCAAAGCGGCATTTGAATATGCCCGTGATGCCTCACGTTTGAGCGAATGGTCTGACATGCTGTCGCTCTGTGCCAGTGTGAGCGCATACCAGAAAGTGGTTGAGCTGCTGGGTAATCCGCAATTGAGTGGTGCGCAACAGGCAGAAACCATTATCGGACTGTGTCAGGGCGACGGTTCACTGGATCAGCCGTTTGAGAATTACCTTCGGGTATTGTCAGAACATCGTCGTCTGCAACTGCTGCCTGAAATCGCTGTCCTGTATGCCCGGTTGAGAGCGGAAGAAGAACGTTCCCAGCAGGTGCAGGTGACTTCAGCGTATCCCCTGAGTCAGGAGCAGCAAGATAAACTGGCAGAAAAAATGGCGGCCAGACTTGGACGTTCTGTTCAACTGGTGACAGAGATCGACAGTAGCATTTTAGGTGGCGTTATCGTCAAAGCGGGTGACCTGGTCATTGATGGCAGTCTCCGTGCCCGGCTGGGCAAGCTGGCCGATGCGATGATTTCCTGAGTAATCAATTCAGCCTTGAGCTCAATAAAAGCCTTGAGCTCAACAATAGAGAGTAGGAGGCCGCGGCGCTCATGAGCCCAAAGGTGCAGTTTTTCACTCAGGCTTAAGTCAGGTGCCAACAGCAATAGTGCCCAGGGCGGAATAAGCCATCGGGTTGAGAATCAATAAAACTGTACATTTGTGGTTAAGTGGGGCAGGTAAGCTATGCAGCAACTGAATCCTTCCGAGATCAGTGACATCATCAAGAGCAGAATCGAGCAGCTTGATGTGTCCAGTGAAGCCCAGAATGAGGGCACGATTGTCAGCGTAACTGACGGTATTGTACGTATTCATGGTCTGGCGGATGCCATGTACGGGGAGATGATCAAGTTCCCGGGCAATGTCTACGGTATGGCACTGAACCTTGAGCGAGACTCTGTCGGTGCCGTAGTCCTGGGTGACTATGGCGATCTGGCTGAAGGTCAGACCGTTCAGTGCACCGGTCGAATTCTTGAAGTACCCGTGGGCAATGAACTGCTCGGGCGTGTGGTCGATGCCCTGGGCAACCCCATTGATGGTAAAGGTGCCCTGCAAACCGGGCAGACCTCTCCCCTGGAAAAAGTAGCACCCGGCGTTATTGCCCGTCAGTCAGTGGATGAGCCGGTGCAGACCGGCTACAAGGCCGTTGACTCCATGGTGCCCATCGGCCGTGGCCAGCGTGAGCTGATCATCGGCGACCGTCAGACCGGTAAAACCGCCCTGGCGATCGATGCCATCATTAACCAGAAAGGCACTGGCGTTAAGTGTGTCTATGTTGCTGTGGGTCAGAAGCAGTCCACCATTGCCAACGTGGTTCGCAAGCTGGAAGAACATGGTGCCATGGACCACACCATTGTGGTGGCAGCCGGTGCGGCTGATCCGGCGGCCATGCAGTTCCTGGCACCGTTTGCCGGCTGCTCCATGGGGGAATACTTCCGCGACCGTGGTGAAGATGCCCTGATCGTCTACGATGACCTGACCAAGCAGGCCTGGGCTTATCGTCAGATCTCCCTGCTGCTCCGTCGTCCGCCGGGCCGTGAAGCTTATCCGGGTGACGTCTTCTACCTCCACTCCCGTCTGCTGGAGCGTGCGGCACGGGTGAACGCGGATTACGTTGAAAAGTTCACCAACGGTGAAGTGAAAGGCAAGACCGGTTCCCTGACCGCGCTGCCCATCATCGAAACCCAGGCGGGTGACGTATCGGCCTTCGTACCCACCAACGTTATCTCCATCACCGATGGTCAGATCTTCCTGGAAACCGACCTGTTCAACGCCGGTATCCGTCCTGCGATGAACGCCGGTGTCTCGGTATCGCGGGTAGGTGGTGCTGCCCAGACCAAGATCATCAAGAAGCTCGGCGGTGGTATCCGTCTGGCACTGGCCCAGTACCGTGAACTGCAGGCATTTGCCCAGTTTGCTTCTGACCTGGATGAAGCCACCCGTAAGCAGCTGGAGCATGGTCAGCGGGTTACTGAGCTGATGAAGCAGACCCAGTACGCCCCCATGTCGGTAGCGGAAATGGGACTGGTCATCTTTGCCGCTGAGAAAGGGTTCCTGGCGGATGTAGCCCTGAACAAGATTGGTGACTTTGAAGCCGCCCTGATCAGCTATGCCAATGCTGAGCACAGTGCGCTGATGGCGACCATCAATGAGTCCGGGGACTACAACGGCGAGATTGAAGCAGGCCTTAAAGAAGTCATTGAGAAGTTCAAGGCCACCCAGACATGGTGATCAGTTGTCAGTGGGCAGTTGTCAGTGGGCAGTGAACAGCCTGACTGGCAACTGGCCACCCATAACTGACCACTGATCACTGACAACTGGAAACTGATTATGGCCGGGGCAAAAGAGATACGGACGCAGATATCGTCCATTAAAAGTACACAGAAAATTACCAGCGCCATGGAAATGGTGGCTGCAAGCAAGATGCGTAAGGCCCAGGAGCGGATGGAAACCAGCCGCCCCTATGCTGAGCGTATTCGTCAGGTGGTAGGACACATCGCCAACGCGAATGCAGAGTACGAGCACAGCTTCATGGTTGAGCGTGAAGTCAAACGTGTTGGCTTTATTATCGTCTCTACTGACCGTGGTCTCTGCGGTGGCTTGAACATTAACCTGTTCAAGAAAACCGTAGAAAGCATGAAGTCGTGGACTGACCGGGGTGTCGGCATCGACCTCTGTCTGATTGGCAGTAAGGCTGCCGCCTTTTTCCGCAGCTATGGTGGTAACGTCGTGGCAGCCATGGCGCATATTGGGGACTCACCCAACATTGCTGACCTGATTGGCGGGGTCAAAGTAATGTTGGACCGCTACGATCAGGGGCAAATTGACCGTCTGTTTGTGGTGCATAACGACTTCGTAAACACCATGACCCAAACGCCGCAAGTGCAGCAACTGCTGCCATTGGTACCGGATGATGATGCGTCCCTGAAGAGACCCTGGGACTACCTGTATGAGCCTGATGCCAAAGAGCTGCTGGATGGTCTGCTGGTACGTTATATCGAGTCTCAGGTGTTCCAGGCGGTGGTTGAAAATAATGCCTGTGAACAGGCGGCTCGAATGGTGGCCATGAAGAGTGCCACCGATAACGCCGGAAACCTGATTGATGACCTGCAGTTGGTCTACAACAAGGCCCGTCAGGCTGCGATCACACAGGAATTGTCTGAAATTGTCAGCGGTGCTGCGGCTGTTTAAAATCGTGGCCGTTTAAAAGATTAAGGGGTGAGGAAAGACTATGAGTAGCGGTCGTATCGTACAAATTATCGGTGCCGTCATCGACGTCGAATTCCCACGGGACAGCGTGCCCAAAGTGTATGACGCACTGAATGTTGATGGCAAGGATCTGGTACTGGAAGTTCAGCAGCAGCTGGGTGACGGTGTCGTTCGTTCCATTGCCATGGGGTCTACCGAAGGGGTTGCCCGTGGTTTGAACGTTGCCAACACGGGAGCACCGATTCAGGTGCCAGTGGGTACCAAAACCCTGGGACGTATCATGGACGTTCTGGGTAATCCTATTGATGAAAAAGGCCCTATCGGTGAAGAAGAGAGAGCGGCCATTCACCGTAAGGCACCCAGTTACGCTGACCAGGCCGCCACCAACGAGCTGCTGGAAACCGGGATCAAGGTCATCGACCTGGTTTGCCCATTTGCCAAGGGTGGCAAGGTGGGTCTGTTCGGTGGTGCCGGTGTGGGTAAAACCGTCAACATGATGGAGCTGATCCGTAACATCGCCATCGAGCACTCCGGTTACTCGGTATTTGCCGGTGTCGGTGAGCGTACCCGGGAAGGTAACGACTTCTACCATGAAATGACCGACTCCAACGTTATCGACAAAGTATCGCTGGTGTACGGCCAGATGAACGAGCCACCCGGAAACCGTCTGCGTGTCGCCCTGACCGGTCTGACCATGGCGGAAAAATTCCGTGATGAAGGCCGTGACGTACTGCTGTTCATTGATAACATCTACCGTTACACCCTGGCGGGCACCGAAGTATCGGCACTGCTGGGCCGTATGCCTTCTGCGGTAGGTTACCAGCCAACCCTGGCGGAAGAGATGGGGGTACTGCAGGAGCGGATTACCTCCACCAAGACCGGTTCCATCACCTCTATCCAGGCGGTATACGTACCGGCGGATGACTTGACTGACCCATCCCCTGCTACGACATTCTCCCACCTGGATGCCACTGTGGTACTGAGCCGTGATATCGCCTCCAAGGGTATCTACCCGGCGATTGACCCTCTGGACTCCACTTCCCGCCAGCTGGACCCTCTGGTCATTGGCCAGGAGCACTACGAAGTGGCCCGTGGTGTGCAGACGGTACTGCAGCGCTACAAAGAGCTGAAAGACATCATCGCCATTCTGGGTATGGATGAACTGTCTGAAGAAGACAAGCAGACCGTATCCCGCGCCCGTAAGATTGAGCGATTCCTGTCTCAGCCCTTCTTCGTAGCGGAAGTGTTCACCGGCTCTCCGGGTAAATATGTGCCATTGAAAGACACCATTCGTGCCTTCAAGGGCATCCTGGAAGGTGAGTTTGATGCGCTGCCAGAACAGGCTTTCTATATGGTCGGTTCCATTGACGAAGCGGTTGAAAAAGCCAAGTCCATGTAAATAAGACCGCTGCCCGCTGCCCGCTGCCCGCTGCCCGAAAAGACAAGACAAAAGCTTTTACGGGCTGCGGGCGGCGGGCAGCGGGCAGCGGGCAACTCTAAGGAGATAGCACCCAATGGCATCAACCGTAGATTGTGACATCGTTAGTGCCGAGCAGGAGATCTTCAAAGGTCAGGTAGAGATGTTGATTGCTACCGGCTCCATGGGAGACCTGGGTATTACCCCCGGGCATACTCCGCTGCTGACCGAACTGAGACCCGGACCAATCCGACTCATTACCCAAAGTGGTGAAGAAGAAGTCTTCTACGTCTCCGGTGGCTTCCTGGAAGTCCAGCCAAACCAGGTCAAGATCCTTGCGGATACGGCACTGCGAGCTGACGACATGAATGAAGCGGCGGCCGAAGAAGCCAAGCGTCAGGCAGAAAAAGCCTTGGAACACCAGAGTGGTGAATTTGACTACTCCAGGGCGGCAACCCAACTGGCTGAAGCGGCTGCCCAGCTCAGAACCCTTCAGGCGGTTCGCAAGAAACTGGGCAAATAAGTTCAGTTCTTGTGCTGTCAAAGAACCCTGCTTTTGCAGGGTTTTTTTACAATGAAATCATATCTTGATTTTTATCTTATTAATCATTGAGTTAACAAATAAAGCTACTTTATGGAGACGAAAGTTTAATAGTAAATAGTATTTAGTGAGCGTACCCTAATATATCAAGGTATTTCTTATGGGCAAACCTATACCAAGCATTTGAATAATAATTTAATAGTGGATAATTACTTCAAATCAACCTGATTAATTTGTTGAAGTACTCAATAAATCAAGGAAGAATTAATTATGAATCCATCAGCTATCATACCTAAAAAAACATCCCCGCAAGTTACTTTTAGTCCTGAAGATGCTCGTAAGAAAGATGTCCAAAAGAAAAAATGGGCAGGATTGAAAGTAAGAAAAATGGCAGCAAACTCTTTTGAAAAACTGACGATTAAGCTCCAGATGAAGTTACCTCACAAAACTTTCTCTAATCTGTTTGGAAAATTAGCTGAATGCAAAACAAAGGTTATAAAAAACTGGTTAATCCGCAAATTTATCTGGATGCATAAAATTAATCTTCAAGAAGCTACTAAAAAGCGGGCTGAAGATTTTGAATCTTTCAATGACTTTTTTACTAGAAAGTTGGAAACGGATGCCAGACCCATTGCTTCAATGACAGAAGTTGCCTCACCTGTTGATGGAACAATTAGCCAGGCCGGGAAAATAGATTCAGGAGAACTTATCCAGGCCAAAGGGCATACATACAATATCAAAGATTTATTAGGTGGAGATCAGGAGCTTTCTGATGCTTTCCAAGGGGGGAGTTTTGCCAATATCTATTTATCACCTGGTGATTATCACCGTTTTCATATGCCCATATCCGGAAAACTGAAAAAGACAATCCATGTTCCGGGTAAGCTATATTCCGTTAGTCCCAAATCGGCAAAAAATATTGATAATTTGTTTGTCAAGAATGAGCGGTTAGTTTGTATTTTTGATACAGCCCAGGGCCCTATGGCAATGATTATGGTAGGGGCAATTAATGTATCCAGTATTGAAACCGTTTGGGAAAATGGAGTAATTGAGCCTCATCGAAAGGGTGGGAAGCGTGCGCACATTCATGAAAAGAGTTTTGATGATTTACCATTTCGTATTGGAGATGATCTGGGGGCGTTTCGTATTGGCTCAACCGTGATATGTCTTTTTGGAAAAGATAAGGTTGATTGGCAAGAGAGTTTAATCACAGGTAAGAAAATTAAAATGGGAGAGGCAATAGGCTCTCTTAGATAAGCATAGAAAACTGGTAAACATCGTTCTCAGTCATTGGTCAGGAGGTTTCGCTATGATACACCTGAATGAGAACGAAGCTGCTTCCGGGAAAAAAGCCCTGATCCCATGCATAAATGGCTGTTTGTTTTGACGTATGTGCACTCTGTGCCAGAAAAATCAGATTCTGGAACCTTCTTCTTATATTCGCTATAGTTCGCGCCTCCCATTATCAGATGCAAGACTTCTATGCCAGTAAATCAACCCTTATTACCATCCATGCAATACGATGCCGTTATTATTGGAGCGGGGGCTTCCGGGTTGATGTGTGCACTGACGGCAGGTGATCGCGGCCGAAAGGTGCTGGTCATTGACCATGCCAATAAGATTGGCAAGAAAATTCTGATTTCCGGCGGTGGCCGCTGCAACTACACCAATATGTACGCTGAACCGGCAAACTACCTTTCTAAAAATCCCCATTTCTGCAAATCGGCACTGGCCCGCTACACCCAGTGGGACTTTCAGGCGCTGGTGGATAAGCACCAGATTCCCTGGCATGAGAAAACCCTGGGGCAGCTGTTCTGCAACCAGCAATCCAGCGATATTGTTGAGATGCTGGTGGAGGAGTGCAGAAAGTCCGGTGTCACCATTCGCCTGAAGACAGCATTGCATCACGTTAAGCCATTGGATGATGCAGAAGGCTTTACGCTGGATACGACATTGGGAGAAATCCGCTGCACATCGTTAGTGGTGGCAACCGGTGGCTTGTCATTCCCCACCATGGGCGCTTCCGGTCTTGGCTATGAACTGGCCGAGCAGTTCGGTCATCATTTAATTGAAAGGATGCCAGGCCTGGTACCATTTACCATGGACAAACAGTGGCTGGCCCACTTTATTGAGTTATCCGGTGTAAGTGCCGATGTTATCGCCAGCTGCAATGGCCAGAGCTTTCGGGAGAATGTCCTCTTTACTCACCGAGGGCTGAGTGGGCCTGCCATATTGCAGATCTCCTCCTACTGGCGGCCCGGCAATAAAGTCTCCATCAACTGGCTACCGGGTATCGCCATAGAAGATTGGTTGAAT
This sequence comes from Thalassotalea sp. G20_0, assembly GCF_017744175.1. Lineage (NCBI taxonomy): Bacteria > Pseudomonadati > Pseudomonadota > Gammaproteobacteria > Alteromonadales > Colwelliaceae > Thalassotalea > Thalassotalea sp. G20_0. The sequence continues at coordinate 20,756 of NZ_JAGHQV010000017.1, forward strand.
GAACTCAGAGAAGCAAAACCCAGGGCTGAAATACGTTCAATACTCTCAGATAAATTAACCAAACGTCTGACAACCGCTCTATGCACTTATGGAGAACTGCAAAAATTGACAGACAGTGGTCGTAAACCCATGAACCAGTTTTCTGCAACTGAGCTGCAACGCCTGGCCGAAAGCCTGGAATCCTGGATATTTATGCCTGCGGGCACCGAAGGTTATAAAAAAGCCGAAGTCACTCTGGGCGGTGTTGCTACCAACAATATTTCATCGAAAACCTTCGAAAGCCAGAACCAGTCAGGGCTTTATTTTGTGGGTGAAGTACTGGATGTCACCGGCCACCTTGGCGGGTTCAACTTCCAGTGGGCCTGGGCTTCGGGATACTGTGCCGGGCTGTATGTATAAATTGTATAGACTTGCAGGATGCGGCGTTTAACTCAGTGCAGATCGAGTTTATCAATTCCAACTTCTAAACATGGACTGCGCCACCAGTTCCAACAGCTGAATTTTTGCGAAGCTTCCTTTTGTACTCCCTGCTGCGCTTGCTTACGCTCTGCAATATCGGGATCATTCCGGTAGCGATCCCTTTGGCGGTGATGAGAATTTATCGGGGTCATTATCAGAAGGCCAGGGAATATGTTCATCAAGAACTGATTGTGGTATTTCAGGAAGCACTGCGTCGACTGCATAGGAAAGTATTAGAGTTTCAATATCAAATTCATGCAATGAATGAAAAGAGTGAGGATTCTGTTGGTGTATGTCTTACTGAAGATGGTAAAAAGAGCAAGAAGTGTACAGGGGCTGAACAGACCTTACCTGATAGGTTGAGGGTTGTTCCCTGGTAGCAAATTGATATCTTTGCTCTATTAAATCTAATGAGCCGAAATAAATATCGGTAAAAGCAAGATTGCATGAAGGTGAGCTATTAAAAATATCCATTGAGTTGTTAAATTATTGAATTAAAGTTCAAGACTATTCTTTCTTCTAAAAGTTCCTCTCCAATGCAAACAATTCAATATGAAGATGACAAGTGCTTTCCGGGCACTTTGTAACCGTTTGAAAGGCGACGGGTATAGCTGGCTCTACACCAACCGACACCGGGATGGAATTGGAGGGCGTTTGGCGATCACATATTTTTTATTTTTTTCTTTTCTGTCGTGATGCATGGATGATGTCATTGACCTCATCTGCATCAGGTAGGCTGGGTGTCCAGGTTTTTTTTGACTTGGAACGGCAGGTCAGGTCATAACGGTCTGCGCAGGATACAGACATAATCTGGCTACATGGCCCTCCTTGCTATGAGTTGACAGATCTTGCTGATAATTAAAACTGAAAGGTGAATCAGAGGGACCTGTTTGTAAACAAGTCATAGGAGCCAATAGAGGAGAGAAGCTGTGGATGCCAGCCGTGCCCAGTCGGTAAATACGCCAGTTCCAAGTACCAGCGCTCAAACCAGGGAGCTGGAACCACCACCCGACGCCATTGTCCGGCGTCGATCTTGTCAACTATGCGGACAATTTATTGAGTCTCCTCCCTTTATGGTATCCCGTTGTTGCGAACACATGTACCACAATTGCTGTTCTCTCGCGACCAGGGATGTGCTTGGGTGCTCAGGCTGCCGGGCAACTTATGTCAATTTTTACCAGGATATGCAGTTTGCCGAAGAGGTAAAGAAATACGACTGGAGTCTTTTTCAATCAGCGACTCAAGTAGCTGCCGGTAAGCGTGCATCGACCGAGTCTGTCATTGATCTCACCAGTGAAGAAACAGGATCACTGGTGACGATTCCGGGTCCATCCGGGCTATCAGGGCCCCACACCCAGCAATATGTTGATGCCGGAAGAGTTTCCCAACGGGACACGTTCAAGAAAGCGCGATTGGAGACTCCGGAAGCGGTGTCATTCCGGGCTGATTATTCTGTCCAACCAGCCTTTCTCCCCTCAAATAACCTCGATCTGTACAGCATGACCGGTACTTTTGCACGTCTCTTTGCCGAGCCCTTTATGCTGGAAGAGATGGAAGCTCTGGCAATGCAGAGTGGGTATCATTTTGTGACACAGATGATGGACGCCGGTGTGGTGCCTGAATGGCAGGAAATATGCGATAGCAAAGGCCATCTTTGTGGCAAGCAGACGAACATTGACCAGCCTGATGAGACCAATGCGTTTTTTACCGCTATGCAGCATCACCTGGATCAGCTGGCACCGTCCCATCGGCTCTTTGTTACTTTCGTCTGTTCATTCCAGAATAAAATAACGGGTTTGCCACAACAGCTCTCACCTGTGTCACAAGTTTTTCGTCACCCATCTGACAATCGTCTGATATGGCTAACTACTACCGATGAGCCAATAGCGAAACATCCCCATGGTCGCCTGATTTTTGGGGTTTTTGCCAGCGGTACCCAGCTAGTGAAATACCTTCGGTTTCTTATTCTGACCAGTGAAGCTGACCAGGTTATGTTTGTCCGATCGACCAATGAAGGAGAATCGGATGCCGACGGTCTGGATAACATCAATATCAGGGAGTTTATTCAGCGTTTCCCCCCCAGGGATATGGGCGTCGGTGGACAGTCAAAAAATTACCGGGAAATTCTTCTGGCCGCTGCCCAGAGCCTTGGCATGCAACGTATCCAAAAAGAGGATGCAAGCAAGGTTGTGCTGCTGGATAAACTGATTGACGGCAAATTTCGCAACACTCAACTGACGGTCAAGGACCTGATGGCCCGTCTGAATGACCTTGATTATTTCCCGGAGCACGATGAAATCATCCGTTCCAGGCTGAAGCTTTCGCAAGGGTTCGGCAGGGAAGAGACCCAGGCAGAAAATATTCGTCTGCAACGGCAAGTGGCTGATTGCGTGAAAAAGATTCATGGGTCACTGGCAACAACAGGCTATATTCAGATCCAGCTGGAACCTTGGGCATTCGCTTTACCTAATGAAATTCTGGTGCTGGCCTGTGATGAGGACCAACTGTACCTGGTGAATATGAAAAGAAAATCGGTATCTGTCCAGTGTTCGTCCAGTATCGATGATATCACTGATTTCTGTCAGGTGTTTATGAGCGGCTGCCGTATCAGGGAGGCTTATATTACGCTTTTTCTGCCGAAGCAGGCCAAAAACGCCAGCGCTCCCAAGTGATTGCTGTGAGGCTGTCCGGGACAGGCTGCCCTGCGTGGCAGGTCACCCATTCCCGAACAGCCTCTCAGATACTCTTAAGAACCAATCACTTCAGCAGTTACACGACGGTTTTGCTGGCGGCCTTCGGCGGTATCGTTGCTGGCAACAGGATTGCTCTCACCCATACCCACCGCATCAATACGTCCTGCGTCGACACCGTGTGTGTCGATCAGCTGTTGACGGATGATGTCGGCACGACGAACAGACAGCTGTTCATTGTAAGTCGCTTTTCCCTGTGCGTCGGTATGGCCTTCAATACGGATGCGAACGTTCGGGTAGCGCTGCAGGAATTCACCCATTTTGGCGATCTGGTCAATGCCTTCTGGATTAATGGTTTCGGAGTCGAAGTCAAAATTTACCAGCAGGTCAATGGCTGTCATTGGCTCACAGCCCGTCTGGTCAACTGTAATGCCTGCGGCGGTATTCGGGCACAGGTCGTCCTTGTCCAGTACGCCGTCGTTATCTGCATCAAGAACCGGGGCAGGTTCAACCCTGGCAACCACTTCTTCCTGAACCGGCTCAACCATCGCAACGGGTTCTGCTGCCTTGGCGACGCTTCCGAAAGTCCAGGTCAGAGCGACATTAGCCATGGCTTCTGTCTGGGCGTAATCCAGAGTACGAACGGCACGTACATCACCACGGATGGCGAGGTTGGGAGTAAAGGCTTTGCGCAAACCAAAACCGGCATTCATACGAGTGTCGTCGTGTTTGCCATTCATCTCATAATCGGCTTCCAGTTCAGAAATACCGGCAACCAGGTAAGGGGTCAGAGAACCATCCCATGGGGTCAGGTCGTAGAATGCGTCCAGACGGAATTCTTTAAGATCTGCATCCGGGCCTGTCTTCTGCTCTGTGGAGTACTGAGAGTAGATGCCTTCAACACTGAAGCGGTCGTTCAGACGATAGCCAATACCGATTTCCGGTGCCAATGCGTTATCCAGGCCGCGATAGCTGTCCAGATCGTTCCAGGCACCACCGACAGTGAATGTCAGCCCTTTATCCACTGCCTGTGATGCCATTTCACTGGCAATTACCGAACTGCTGAGGGTTGCGCCGATAGCAATGGCAATCAATGAGCGTGCGAAACCTTGCACTTTCATAATGTCTTCTCTGTGTGTTGTGTGTGTCTTTAAGGGCGCATGCGCCAGAGGGGGGAGGAGATTACGTGATTTTTACGCTGGAATAAATACTTTGTCATTATGTGTTTGTACTTGCACCCATAAAGGCCACTCAAGTCATGGGTAGTCCCTGCCCATGGCTCGATAAGTCTGGGTGGCAAAACCGGTTTCCACGAGGTTTGCGGTGTTGATGCTGCAATACCCGGAAATCAGCGGTAATTTTCCCTATTTAAAGCCGGATCAGGCTGCTGTAGTTTGCGCAGTATCATGCCAATTTTACCCACAGAGATAACAACAGAATGACAGGCTACAACGGAATTAAATTGATCGCTGTCGATATGGATGGCACGTTTCTGAATGATAACAAAACGTATAACCGTGAACGTTTTCTGGAGCAGTTCAAGACCCTGAAAGCCAGGGGTATTCGATTTGTCGTGGCCAGTGGCAACCAGTATTACAAGTTGCGCTCCTATTTTGAGGATATTGATGCTGGTGATATTGTCTATGTTGCAGAAAATGGCGGTTATGTACACGACGGGCAGCGGGAGCTGTTTGTTGCGGATATTGCCACGGAAACTCTGGTCCGTGTCTACCCGTTTCTGGAAAGCCTGCAAGAGGTAACTGCCATTATCTGCGGCCGCAACAGTGCCTATGTTTTGCATACGGCTGATCCTGAAGAAGTAGCCAATGCCCGCAATCATTACCAGCGTCTTGAGCTGATACAGGGCTATCAGGATATCGACGACACAATTCTTAAAATTGCCATCAAAATGTCTCCAGCCAGACACGATAACGTATTGGCAGGGGCAAAAGAGACACTGGGGGATGTGCTGGTGTCAGTCACCAGTGGCCACGAGTGGATTGACCTGATCATTCCCGGTGTTCATAAGGCACATGGTATTCATCTGTTGCAGGAACAGTGGAACATTGCTGACCATGAAGTGGCTGCCTTTGGCGATAGTGGCAATGATCTGGAAATGCTGCAAAAGGCAGGTTTCAGTTTTGCCATGAATAATGCCAATGACACGGTCCGACAGGTTGCCCGTTATTTAGCTCCGGCCAATAATGAAGAGGGCGTTCTTGAAACCATCGACCATATTCTGAGCAGTCATTTGGTTAGTCAGGCAACTTAGCGCTTATCGGGTTCTTTAAGCGTGATATTGCCCTCTGTCTTGTTGATCCTGAGTTTTCTGAATAATCGGTTCAAGTCCCCATAAAGTGAATCATCATCCACTTCAACCATCTGGTTGCCATTGTAAGTGAAATATGGGGATGTACTCTCTTTCTTAACCGCTTTGATTTCACCCATTACTTTGTGCTTCGCAGGAGGTGGTGGCTTTTTATCTTCTTTTGGTGGACGTTGTTGGTGCAGGGAGCCGAGCGTCTTTATATTCATGTTCCTTTATCACCTTATCACCAACCTCTGAGTTACCTGTAGTTGCTTAGACTGCGATTGTCAGAAAAAGTTCTTGAATAACTATATTTTTCTGCCTTGGACGGGCTTCATAGTTATGCTTGATCATCTGGCATCTTATACTTTTTGCGGAACTAATGTCTCAAAAAAGGTACTAATTATCAGCAGTGGTGTGTTTTGTGAACTTCACAGGCTCCTTGAAAGCCTTAATGAAGCGATCAATACAGAACCAGCTTATTGCTTTAATTATCAACAAACTACAAGATAATAAATGACAAGGAGGTTAACAATGCCGCGACCTGTATCAGATGCATTTATGGGACACCTATCAAACGTTCCAACTGCCCTGAATCATTCTGGAGTAAGTGACGTTGTCACAGCACCTGTTGATAAAGGATTTATCGGTTATTTGGGTAACCAATTCGATCAGTACAATAGGCATTTGGCTGATTATTCTATCCAAATTGTGACTACGCCAACGACATTGCCAGTAAATAACAGTGAATTACCATGCAGTCCAACGTTATCAAATGCTGCTGGATATAAACCTGATTTGGCGGGTGAATTTGATGAAGCTTTACGCGCAGCCGATAAAAGCACACAGAATCTACTTGATCCAGATTATTATCTGGGAACACCTCTAATGCCGCTAGATGATAATAATCCCTGCCCAGGTCAGGATAACAGTGAAAATGGTTCAGGTTCTGCGAAAGATGCAGTGGATTTATCTTCTGTTAAAAAGACAATGCAGATGCCCACTGATCCACCGGAAGAAATGGATATTAATCCTAATGCAGTGGACAGCAAACCTGTCAGTCAAAACCCTTTGTGTACTCCTTTAAAGTCCACAAAAAACACTGTAGCCAAAGCTGAACGTGTTAAAGCTATGAGGTCACAGGTAGCAGGGATAATAACTAACAATCAGTACTATAGTATTCAGGATATTGCTGATATGGATATTAAAAAATTCAATAATATTATTGAAAGAGAAGCTGATCATTGGATTTGCCTGTTGGCAAAAGATATTAGAAGAAGGGGTAAAAATAAAATTGCCGCCCGAAACTGCAGAAAAAGAAAGTCAGATGAACAAACCAAATCTAAAACTGATAACCAATTGCTTCGTGATAAAAAACAATCGCTCATATCACAGAATGAAGAAATATCCAAAGAGCTAAAGCAGCTGAATAAAGATATTAAAGCTTCGCAAGAAAAATTAGTGGAAATTTATGGGAGCACTCCATACCTGAAAACTCTTTAGACTGGCAGGCTCCTGGTGTCCCGGTTTTTTATTGCATCAGGGCTGAGCACTCTGATGCGGTAGATAATCCTCTGGTGGTACGGTTTCGTGAAATAACTGAGTTTTTAGTCGCTGACAACGGGTCCAACACTTTTATAATGCACTGTCGACTTTCCTGTCCTGTTTTCCCAAAAGAGTGCTAATCTGCCGACTTATATTATCTATTAATCTCACTACTTTACCGATTGATTAGACAGGTAAAAAATGAAGTTTATTAACCGTTGTGTCATAACCCTGAAGCCAAAAACAGCGTTCATCGATTGGGTAACAAGCCTGGATGCCGAGCTGCCTCAGACGTGGGACTTTGAAGGTGGTGCTTATCTGTTTGACGAGCATGAATCTGAAGAGAGTCTGGTGGATGGTGTCAGTGAAGAAGCGCACGCCATTCTGGAGAATGAGTTCTCTGTGTGGACTGAGGATGAAGACAAGTGGCCCGGGCCGAGGGACTTTGCCACTCTGAAGCAGCTGTTTACCCTGCATATTGCGGTTGCCGGTTTTGATCTTGGCAAGGAGCCGCTGCTAAGGGCTGATGTTGCTGATCTGCTCTGAAGCCGGATACCGACTAGGAGGCTGTCCGAGAATAGCGCCCGTAGCGAGGATGGCAGAAAATTGAGGATAAAAAGTCGGAAATTTTTAGTGAATAGTGGTTCTATTTGCTAAAAATTTCCGACTTTTTAGACCAATTTTCTGCCACCGCAGTAGGGCAGACTATTCTCGGACAGCCTCCTAGCTCGGACAAGAAACAGAGGCCGATGAAAGCTCATTATTTTTTGTTTTATCCGATTCTTTTTTAAAGGCAATCGCTTGCCTGGCAGCAATTCTTGCTCGTACTCTATCACCGGTATTTTTGAAAACGTGATAATACGCCTTCTTGTAAACCTTCTGGTATGCCCTCTGGTAAGCCTTCCGTTTCTCGGTATGCTCATAAGCCCGTTGGGCAGCCTTCCCTTTTTCGGACTTACTGTAAGTCTTATTGCTAATCTTCTGGCCAGCCTTCCGCTTTTCGGACCGTTCGTAAGCCTTTCGGGCAGCCTTTCCTTTCTCGGACTGTGCATAAGCCTTCTGGGAAGCCTTCCGTTTTTCGGAACGTTTGCGAATTTGCCTACACTCCCGTCCTTTATCAGACTCACGGTAAGCTTTCTGGGAGGTCTCCCGTTTTTCGGACTGGGCATAAGCCTTATGGTACGTCTTATCATGAGATATGGTCAGAGATTCATCAGAGCCGGAAGTAGAAGCTTTAACATCCGACTCATTTACTGCAGTGTCTTTCAGAGTTGACGCAGGTGGAGTGTGACTAGTACTGATAGAACATAAGTGAGCGTTCGCTTCCACCCCCATGCTCCAAACCCGATCAACTGTTATTTCAGATTGAGCGGTAAGGATTTTAGTATTTTGGTCGGCTTGCCGGTATGCTCCGGGTCTATGTGATAAGTCTATCGGTTCGCCTTGTTCAGATTCTTGAGAATAAATAGCACTGGCTGGCACTTTTTTAAAATGAGCATCGCTGACCGGATTATTGAAACTTTCATCACATGGAACCAAAGTATCTAAATACCTGGCTGGTTCAGTTTGTTCAACCTGTAGTCCAAATGCTAAACCTCTTTGCTGCGGCCAGCCATACAAAACCAATCCATTGTTCGACATTACAGACTCGTACGCTTTGTGAAACTCCAAACACAGAAAGTGTGAGTTAAAATATGGATCAGTCATTGAATAATTGAATAATTGAATAATTGAATAATTGAATAATTGAATAATTGAATCAAAAGCTAGGACTGTTCTTTCTTGTAAAAGTTCCTCCATAACATGAACCGCCCAGGGTTTATGTCAACCCAACATAAATAAATGCAATAGATATTAGCAATGATGATGTAAAGCTTTTGGCAAGCCAGCGCACGGCTGACGAGGAAGACGGTGGCCACCGTTGCTGGCCATGCCAATGCAGCCATACGTCAGGACCACCAACAGGAAAAGTTAAAGGCTGTACAGCTTCGCCAGGTACTCAGCCACCGCGTGGTCATCACAATGACCAATACGCTCAAACCCCGGCAGACTGTTTAGCAGCGATGGGTCAGCGTTACCCATCACCACACCTTTGCCGACGCTGGACAGCATCTCAAAGTCATTCATACCATCACCAAAAGCGATGGCATCCTGCAGACCATAGCCTTTCAACTTCAGCACCTCTTCCAGCGCTGTCCCCTTGCAAACGCCCGGTGCCATAATTTCAAAACACTCCGGCAGAGAGTAGGTCATATAAAACTGATCACCGTAAAGTTCACGGGCCCGGTCAGACAGTGGCAATAAGTCAGCGTGGGATTGTGCGACAAAAAAGATCTTCTGGATGGCGCTGGTTTCAACCACATCAAAATCAGTCAAATGATAGGTAAAGCCGCTCGCCTTGCTGAACCCATGGAGGTCCTTATGCTCAACCTCAACCCGCCACTGGTCTCCCTGATAAACGCTGGTATGAACCTTATCTGCAAAGGGTTTTCGCAGGGACAATAATGGCTGCACAAATTCGGGATTAATATCGTGCTGAACAATCATTTCGCCCTTCGGATTATGGACTCTGGCACCATTGCTGGTGATCAGATACATATCCACGCCAAGCTGTGATCTTATTCTTTCAACATCCTGAAAGTGGCGGCCAGTAGCAAAAATAAATTTGATACCTTTCTCACTCAGGTGCCGAATCACGTCACGGGTTCTGGGAGAAAGTTCATGCTGTTTGGTGAGCAGAGTTCCATCAAGATCGGATACAACCACTGGATACATATAAATACCTCTATGCAAATCCTATTGCAGATTTTACAAAACAGAGGAAGAGTATCCTGAGGAAGCAGGCAGTCCCTTCCCTTAAAAAAATACCTGCTAACGTAAAGCCTGGTGGAAAATCGTTCAATCCGTAGTTTTCTCAATCAGGTAAACGCCAGCTCCCCATCCTGCACCGCCACCTTAATGGTATCACCTGGTTTATATCGACCCGATAGAATAGCTTCAGCCAGCGGGTTTTCTATACTCCGTTGAATAGCCCGCTTTAACGGCCGTGCACCATAAACCGGGTCAAAACCAACTTCTGCCAGCTGATCCATTGCCTCATCAGAAAGCACCAGCCGGAGATTATTATCCGCCAGCCTGCGATCCAGGTTAGCCAACTGTATGCTGGCGATGGATTTGATCTGGCTGGCACCCAACGGATGGAATACCACTACCTCATCAATCCGGTTAACAAACTCTGGCCGGAAATGCGTCCCTACCACTTCAATCAGGGTACTCTTCAGCTGTTCAAAATCGGTTTCACCGGTCTCTTTGTTCTGGAATGTCTGAATAAGGTCAGACCCCAGGTTTGATGTCATGACAATAACGGTATTTTTAAAGTCTACCGTTCTCCCCTGACCATCGGTCAGGCGACCATCTTCCAATACCTGCAGAAGAATATTAAAAACATCCGGATGCGCCTTCTCAACTTCATCCATCAACACCAGAGAATACGGCTTACGACGTACGGCTTCGGTCAGATAACCACCTTCCTCATAACCTACATACCCCGGAGGCGCACCTAACAGGCGGGAAACCGAGTGTTTCTCCATAAACTCTGACATGTCGATACGGACGATGGCATCTTCCGTATCAAACAGAAATTCAGCCAGCGCCTTACACAGCTCAGTCTTACCAACACCGGTTGGGCCAAGGAACATAAAGGAGCCGTTAGGGCGGTTGGGATCCGCTAACCCGGCACGGGAGCGCCGTACCGCATTAGAAACCGCAACCACTGCCTCATCCTGGCCGACCACCCGTTTATGGAGCGCATCCTCCATACGCAGCAACTTCTCTTTCTCTCCCTCCAGCATCTTGGCAACCGGAATGCCTGTCCATTTGGACACCACTTCGGCAATCTCTTCTTCCGTTACCCGGTTTCTCAGCAGCTGATGTTCGCCGGTTTCCAGGGCATCCGCCTGAGCCAGCTGTTTATCCAGTTCCGGCAGGGTGCCATACTGAATTTCAGACATTTTGGTTAAATCCCCTGCCCGTCTGGCGGCTTCCAGCTCAATCAACAGTTTTTCTTTTGCTTCACGCAGCTTCTGCCCACCCTGCAACTGGGCTTTTTCTGCTTTCCAGACATCTTCCAGGTCGGAATACTCGCGCTCCAGTTCGCCAACCTGCTCATTCAGCCTGGCCAGACGCTCCCTGGACGCTTCATCATCTTCTTTCTTCAGGGCTTCCTGTTCTATTTTGAGTTGAATCAGACGACGTTCCAGTCGATCCATGGCTTCCGGCTTGGAGTCCATTTCCATCCGAATACGGCTGGCGGACTCATCAATCAGATCAATCGCCTTATCCGGCAGTTGTCGATCAGTGATATAACGCTGGGACAGTTTGACCGCGGCAATAATGGCCGGATCAGTGATATCAACCCCGTGATGCGCCTCATAGCGTTCCTTCAGACCACGGAGAATGGCGATGGCATCCTCTTCCGTGGGTTCATCCACCAGCACCTTCTGGAAACGCCTTTCAAGGGCTGCGTCTTTCTCAATATATTGTCTGTACTCATCGAGGGTCGTGGCACCGACACAATGCAACTCGCCCCTGGCCAGTGCAGGTTTCAGCATGTTCCCGGCGTCCATGGCACCATCCGCTTTACCGGCACCCACCATGGTATGTATTTCATCAATAAACAGGATGATCTGTCCTTCCTGTTTGGCCAGGTCATTCAGCACCGACTTCAGCCGTTCTTCAAACTCACCCCGGAACTTGGCACCAGCGATCAATGCACCCATATCCAGCGATAGCAGTCTTTTCCCTTTCAAACCTTCAGGCACTTCACCATTGACGATACGCTGGGCCAGACCTTCAACAATGGCGGTTTTACCGACGCCCGGCTCACCAATAATCACCGGATTGTTTTTGGTTCTTCGTTGCAGAACCTGGATCGTCCGCCGGATTTCATCATCCCGGCCAATGACCGGGTCCAGCTTACCCTCTTCTGCGCGTTCGGTCAGATCAATGGTGTATTTGCTCAGGGAGTTTCGGGAATCTTCCGCATTCGGGTCGTCAATCGACGCACCGCCGCGAATATTTTTAATGGCGTTTTCCAGCGCTTTCTTGCTGACTCCCTGGCTGCTCAGTAATTTTCCCAGCGGACCACTGTCTTCCATGATGACCAGCAGCATGGCTTCACTGGAAATAAACTGGTCACTGGCCTGTTGTGCTTTTTTGTCCGCAAGGTTCAACATTCGATAGAGAGCCTGGGACATCTGAATATCACCGGTCGGCGATGACACCCTGGCCAGCTGTTCCAGCATGTCGGTCAGCTCACCACGAAGGGTGTTCACATCAAAGCCGACCTGCATCAGCAGAGGCTTGACCGAACCTCCCTTCTGGTCGATAAGCGCAAGCAAAAGGTGGACGGGCTCAATCTGACTGTTATCTTTGCCGATGGCCAGAGACTGTGCATCAGACAGAGCTGACTGGAGCTTGCTGGTCAGCCGATCCATTCTCATAATGACCTTCTCCTACTCATGATCTCACTTCCGGTTTTTACTTCTAAATAGCCAGAAACAGACGATTTCATATGGTTAGGTATCTATATAGTGCTGGTGTGTGGCATTTCAAGGATGAACAGTAAATCGTAACTGCGAAAACGTCTTTTTATTGCATCAACAGGAACCAATCCCCCCTATTGCCAGTCTGCTTTTTTTGAGTCCGCCATTATGAGGATAAACTGAATGAACTGTTTAGCTGGAATCAGCCGGTTCAATTTCACCCGGCAAAACTCTCAAAATGTTTCGACTCCGACAGATGCCTACCCAAAAAAACCGCCAAACACCATTAACCAGTTTAAACACGAACAAATAGCAACAATAAGTTCCCCAACCCGGCATTTACAAAGTTTCGATAGCCTGGCCGGAGACTTCGTAAGAAAAACATCCACAGCGCAAGTATCCTCAGAAAGCCAATGGATCGAACTGGCTGTGCGCAAAGTAGTACCAGCATCAGAGACGCCCCGTATGAGCACTTTCCAACCGGCATCTAAGCCAGCAGATAACTGTTACCCGGAAGAGAACCGTTGTCTGATCAAACCTGACACCGATAAACAACAGGCATCAGAACCCCATGGCCACCATTGGACTGCTAAACCCCATGGCCACCATTGGACTGCTAACTGCACCTATACCAAAACACTCCCCCCCATTCCTGAATGAACCTTCCCCCTCCCCGAAACAGAAGCAGGAAGCATTCAAGCGGGAAGGCAAAACGCTCCGGGGAGGTCTGTATCAGGCTAGAGATGGCACTCTCCAGATCAGGGAGGCCATCCTTCCCGACCCTTTTCCATCGCGACGGTAAGAATAGAAAAGATCAGACTGGTCATAACTACAGAACTCACCACCGTACACCCGGTTAATGCCGAGCCTGTTCAGCCGCCTGCGCGCCAGCAAATAAAGATCGGCAAACCAGCGATCACCACGGCCGGGAATAAAGGCTTCAGAGCAGCCAGCATCTTCCGCCAGGAACTGCTCTCTGACTTCCGGCCCAACCTCAAAATTATGCTGACCGATGGCAGGTCCCAGCCAAGCCATAACGGTTTCCGGTGGCACTTCCATGGATTGAACCGTCGCTTCAAGAACCCCGGCCACTAACCCTTTCCAGCCAGCATGAGCTGCCGCGACCACCGTTCCTTCCAGATTACAGAACAGAACCGGTAAACAGTCTGCCGTTAACACAGCACAGACTGCTCCCGGCTGGCGGGAAACTGAAGCGTCTGCTTCCGTTTCCTGTTGATCAGCATTGGCATCGGCAACTGCAACACCATGCACCTGTGTTAACCACAGCGGGGCTGTTGTCAGACCAAGATCCCGCTCAAGTAGCTGCCGGTTTGCCCGAACCGTGTCCTGGTCATCACCGGAGTAGAGCCCGAGGTTGAAGCTGGAAAAACCAGCGTCACTCAGCCCACCCTTTCGGGTAGTCACTAACGCTTTAACACCCTCCGGCGCAGGCCAGTCGGCCCACAGGAAGCGCTCACTGCTCACTCACATTCTCCTCTGTGTCAATCTGAGAGCGGCTCATTGGCAGCCAGGCTGTCCAATAACATCTGGAAATCAGCGGTCAGCGGCACCTCCCATTCCATATACTCTCCCGTGGCCGGATGTATCAGGCCAAGCTGACGGGCATGAAGGGCCTGTCGTCTGAATGCTCTCAGAACGGCTTCCAACGCAGCCGGACATGACCTGGGCAACTTAAGCCCCCCACCGTAAAGGTCATCACCCACCAGGGGGAAGTGCTGGTGACTCATATGCACACGGATCTGATGAGTTCTGCCCGTTTGCAGGTTGAGTCGGATATGGGTGTGCGCTTTATAACGTTTCACTACCCGGTAATGGGTAACAGACGGTTTGCCACCCCGCACAACGGCCATCTTCATGCGGTTTTTCGGGTGTCGGCCGATCGGCGCATCAACCACACCCCCTCCCGTCATTACCCCGCGCACAACCGCCTCATATTCACGATGAACCGTACGATCCTGCAGCTGCGCAACAAGGTCGGTGTGCACTGCCAGGGAACGGGCAACCACCATCAGGCCGGTGGTATCCTTATCCAGCCGGTGCACAATGCCAGCCCGGGGCAACGCTGCATTATCCGGATAGTGATACAACAGGGCATTGAGCAACGTCCCGGTATAGTTTCCCGCAGCGGGATGCACCACCAGACCTGCTGGCTTATTGATCACAATGATATGGTTATCCTGATAAACAACGTCCAACGGGATATTTTCCGCCGCCCATTGCCCTTCAGGCTGAACCTCAACGGACAGAGATAACTGTTCCCCGCCATAGAGCTTCTCTTTTGGTTTTCGGGCATCGCCATCCACCATCAGAAAGCCCTCACGAATCCACTCCTGAAGCCGGGCCCTGGAAAACTCCGGAAAACAGGCCGCCGCTATCTGATCAAATCGACGACCACCCTGATCATCAGGCACCGTGACACTCTCTTTGATGCTCTCTTTGATAAGATGTTTAATAACTTCGCCCATTCAGCAACACTCAGTTCATAAATCTACTTTCAGTACCGACAACTCAAACCGCACATGGCTATAACTGGAACGCCGTAAAATCTTGTCTTTTCGTTTTCCGGCAGACTATGTTTAAATGCAGGTTTAGTAAGTCTATTTATCGGTGTGAAGAGTTTATCACAAGAAGACTCTGAAGCCTGAGTGGTTGTCGAAAGCAACAGAAAATGATGTGTAAAGAGCACGGGATAAGTACGGAAACCAATCAACACCATGACCATCTTGACTGCAAAATTTCCCCGGGTACTGCCCCCGTTTGTCACCAGATCCATTTTGATGGTGTTTGCCGCTATCCTTCTGGCGGGCTGTGCATCCACCGAAAATAAAGAGCAACTTCCGGAAGCCCTGTCTGAGCCCGAGCTTTACCAACTGTCCAGCAAGGCGCTTGAGGATGGTCGCTATTCCGAAGCCATTAAATCTCTGAGAACCCTGGAGTCCCGCTATCCTTTTGGTGCATTTGCCGAACAGGCACAACTGGATATCATTTACGCCTATTTCAAAAATGCCGAGCCGGAAGCCTCCAGGGCTGCCGCTGACCGCTTTATCCGCCTGCACCCGCAACACCCGGATGCAGACTATGCCTATTACATCAAAGGGCTGGCGTCTAACACTGCATCCATGGGCCTGCTGGAGCGATACCTGCCAATGGATCTGACTCGCCGCGACCCTGGCCAGGCCCGGGTATCTTTTAACGAGTTTTCTGAATTGCTGAGCCGTTACCCCGAGAGTAAATACGTGCCGGATGCCCGCCAGCGCATGGTTGCCCTCCGTAACCGGCTGGCCGAGTATGAAATTCATGCCGCTAACTATTATCTGAAACGTAAGGCCTATGTCGCTGCGGTCAACCGTGGGCGCTATGTTGTTGAAAATATGCAACAGACACCCGCCGTTCCCGAAGCCCTGGCCATTATGGTCGAAGGCTATCAACATCTGGAACTGCCAGAACCCGCCGGTGAGGCCCTGGAGGTGTTGAGGTTGAACTACCCGAACCACCCGGCACTGGACAAGAATGGCAATTTTGTAGGTTACAAGGTGTTTGAAGATGTGGATCCATCCATCTGGAGCACGCTGACCTTCGGCTTGATTGGCAGCTCCAAACCCAAAATTCAGGACGCACCTCCACCACAGCCACCTGTGGTGAATTGAGGTGATAAGTAGCTGGCCATATGGAATCGAATATTTCTGGCTACTTATACCTTTTACAAGTCTATCTGGCTAGCATCATGACCAAAACCGTTAAATGCCCACAGTGCGGAAAAGCCGTGAAGTGGGTTCCCGATAGCAAGTTCCGTCCCTTTTGCTCAGAACGCTGTAAGCTGATTGACTTTGGTGCCTGGGCAAAAGAAGAACATACCATTCCGGGTGATCCGGCCTTTGATGACCTTATGTCCCAAGAGCTTGATGACATACCCACCCGACATTAAGCAACTATGTTCAGGGGCTGTTGACGCTCAAGACGACATGAAAGCCAATCAAAAAAAAACCGGGGATACCCCCGGTTTATGGCACTACTATTCAAGCCTTGATGCCACGGGCAAACGATGGCTTGAGATCAGGTGAGTCCCGAAGATTTATTCCACTTCTTCACCATTAGTATTAGTCTTCACAGATTCCGAACCTTGCTTATCATCTGAAACCTCTGCTTCAGTTTGTTTTACAGGGCCATTGTAATCCGCCGAAGAAAAGAAACTCTCAGGAGATTGTCCTGGATGATAAGACGGCGTCACGAAACAATCAAACAACAATTCCCCATCATTATCATCAAAAAAGCTGTTAAATTCTTCAGGCTTCAGATCTTCAAAGACCCTTCTAAGACCTATTCCTAAATCCTTCCTTTCAGCATCAAATTGTTCAAGGCGTTCCAACAAAATGTTCAACTGACTTAAATTGAGACTAACAACTCTCTTAACAGCCCCTGGCACTTGAACTGAAAGCTTAAAGATTGGTTCCTTACCATCCTCGTTCTTTTCAAGCTTTACAGTTTTATTTATATAATTCAAATCTTCTCTACGTACCAAATTTTCATTAGGCTCCAAATCTTCCAAGTCTATCTTAACACTGAAACCTTCAAAAAGCTTATTCAGAAATTTCTCTTGCCAGGTTTTTTCCTGTTCCTTTAACATCTCTTCTGCCATAAAACGGGTTGCTTCATCTTCCTTTTTCAACTCTTTTGCCAAAGAATCGTTTGCTTCCTGTGCCTTTTTCAACTCTTCTGTCAAAGAAAAAGAGTTTCTTGATGCGGCGAAAGCTGCTGTTAAATTATCAACTGCGATTTTCTTGAAAGTTTCAGCTTTATTCTTATGATGAATAGCAACAGCCTTGAGGTTTTCCACATCCACATTCAGTGCTGCAAGTCTCTTTTCCTGAGCGTCCAATTTATCTGCCTGCCGTTTTAATTCCATGCCCTTGGCTTTAAGTTCCTCAAGTTCCTCATGCTGCTTGCGGATACAACGAACTTTGGATTTGCGCTCTGTAAGGAATTTATTCTGTGCGTTCTCCAAGAGCTTTTTCTTTTCTTCTTCAGCATTACGAAGCAGAGCATCAGCTTGACTTTCAGCACGAATATTAAGGTCCTCATTTTCAAGCTTTGCTTGCTTGGCATCCGCTTCTGCAGCAGAAACTCTCTTAAGCAGTGCTTCTTTATCCGTTTTCAGGGCTTCTTTTTCCGCTTTCAGGGCTTCTTTTTCCGCTTTCAGGGCTGCAAATTCCTCCATGGTCGGAATTTTCTTTTCAACTGCCTGTGTGGTTTCAACACGCCTGTCAGAAAGGTCTTTACCTCTAATACCGTGGATGGCATCACCAACCAGGGAAGGCAAGATTCCAAAAGGCACAAAGACTGCTGCAACTGCACGTCCAAGCCATTTACCGAATGTGCTTCCTTCGTCAAATTTTCTGGAAACACTATCGGCAACTTTGTGGCACCATCTCACAATGGTCCAATCTCTTTTGTGGGGTTCCACAACGATTACTTGAGGTGCAGGTGCACCGATTGAACTAGGCATAATAACTTCCTCTATTGGTTGTTTGTGATTTTTTAAGTGATACTGGTGTTTTAGAGAGGAAAATTATGAGTTGGTTCAATAGTCAATTATACTTTTTAGGAATTAAATAACTTCTATTTATTTAAAAATAATAATTAAAGCGAAACTGGCCAATAATTGATAGACCCTATAGCTCTGAGCAGGCGTTCCGAAGCCAGAGAAAATCAGTCCCGGAAAGCCTGAATGGCAGCAATTCCCCTGGCACCCAGCTGCCGGGCAAGCTCCGTATCTTCTGGATTCATCCCCCCAAGCCAGAACACAGGTACTTTTGCCATGCCAGTCAGCATCTTAGCCCGCTCCAACCCCAGAGGGCTGGCCTCAGGATGGGAAGTGGTTGCCTTGACCGGTGACAGGGTAATAAAGTCCACCGCCATTGCCTCGGCCGCTTTGATCTGCGCCTTATCGTGACATGAGGCGGCCAAAAGCTGGCCGCTATGGCGCTTTTCAGGTTTAAACGGCAAACCCAGCTGACGGGAGGTCAAATGCAGCCCATGGCACCATGACTCTGACAAAAGGGAGAAATCCCCTTTGATGATCAGCGTCCCACCAGCGGCCTGAACGAAACTCGACAGTTCCCGTGCCAGCCGCAGATAGTCACCCCCCTCAAGCCAATTAGCCCGAAATTGAATCAGTTGAATACCGTTATCCAGCGCTGCCAAAACGCTGTTGAAGAGCGCTTCTTTTTCCGCAAAATGCCCGGTAATCATATAAAGGTCGGGGAGTTGCAGCGCCCGGAGAATCACCTTATTGGCTTCAGGAAACTCATAGTCATTAAGACAATCCTTCTCAACCCACTGAATCAACTGACCCTCATTGCCTTTCGGCTCACCCTGAATACCACTGACCACCCAGGTATCCAGCAATACGGACTTATCAGGGTAGTCATGGCGAATTTTGATTAATGGTGAAAAAGTGGCAACGCCAATATCCAGCTCTTCACGGAGTTCCCGGCTCAGGGCGACCCTGATATCTTCCCCGGACTCCACTTTACCGCCGGGAAACTCCCATAAACCGCCCATGTGTTTATCTTCAGGACGTTTGGCCAGCAAAACCCGACCATCGTCCCCAAGAATCACAGCAACCGCCACATGAACCACGTTTCTACTGTCAACCTTGCTTTTTTCGACCATGACTTTTTCGTTACCAGCTTGTCAATAATTATTGAGGCAATGGGTTCAGGTGCGATACTCGGCGTTGATCTTTACATACTCATGGGATAAATCGCTCGTCCAGATCTCTTCGGTGCAATGGCCTGCGCCCAGGGAAATCCTGATCAGGATGTCCTCCTGATCCATCACTTTCTGGCCGGCTTCTTCGGTATAACCCTCTGCGGGCTGGCCACAGTCAACAATGGCAGTATCCCCCAGCCAGATGGATACACGATCAATCTCAAGCTTCGGAATATCGGCCCGGCCAACCGCTGCCAGAATTCGCCCCCAGTTTGGGTCACTGGCAAACAGGGCCGTTTTAACCAGTGGTGAATGGGCGACGGTATAAGCCACTTCCAGGGCGTCCTGATGAGAGGCAGCCTCTGCCACTTTTACGGTGACAAATTTAGTGGCTCCCTCGCCATCCCTGACAATCGCCTGGGCAAGCTCAACAGCCACCTCGCGAAGGCTCGCCGCTAACTTTTTGGCCAACCCGGAATCCCGGGAAGTGATTGCATCATTACCAGCCGCCCCTGTGGCAACAACTATAAAGCTGTCATTGGTCGATGTATCACCATCAATGGTGATCCGGTTAAAGGATTGGTTGGTAATGTCCAGCAGCAGGTTTTGCAAAAACGTTTGTTCAACCGCCGCATCCGTTGCGATATAAGCCAGCATGGTGCCCATATTGGGCTTGATCATTCCGGCACCCTTACTGATTCCGGAGACCGTATAGGTGGTTCCCTCATGCTGAAATTGACGGCTGCTGCCTTTAGGTCGCGTATCGGTGGTCATGATGCCTTCCGCTGCATGCAACCAGTTATCTTCTTGCAAATCAGACAGCGCCGCTGGTAGCGCTGCACAGAGCGTATTGACCGGAAGCTGCTCACCAATCACGCCGGTTGAAAACGGCAGGACCTGACACTCATTAACGCCGGACAACGTCGCCAGCTCGGATGACGTCTGCCTGGCTGCTGCCATTCCCTGCTCACCGGTGCCTGCATTGGCATTGCCGGTGTTAATCAGAAAGTAACGGGGATCATCGGTTAAGCGCTCCCGGCTTAAATGAACCGGGGCCGCACAGAAGCGGTTAAGGGTAAAAACCCCGGCCACGGAGCTGCCCTTATCCCAGTTCATAACCACAAGATCCCGGCGGCCGGGTTTTCTGATACCCGCCATAGCCGTTCCCAGGCGAAAGCCCCTGACCGGTTTCACTGCAGCCCATTCCCCAGAACCCGTTGCCATGATTGACTCCATTGGTGATATCGTTGCTTATTCTTGACTGATTTTGTTGTTACGCCTTGAGCAGATGCTGATGCACAAACAAAAACGGGTCAGCCTGTTAAGGCTGACCCGCAGTTTAAGTTACCTGCCCTGATCAGGCAATTTTACCGTGGCACTGTTTGAACTTCTTACCGGAACCACATGGACACGGATCGTTCCGCCCCACTTTACGCCCTTCCCGGACAAATGGCTGGTGCGCTTCCTCTTCGGGTGCTTCGGTTGCTTCTGCTTCTACACCCTGGGCCCTGGCATGCTCAAACTGCATTCTCCGGGCCATTTCCTCACGACGCTGACGTTCCATCTCAGCGGTTCGATCATCTTCCTGCACCTGTACATGGGAGATAATACGAATCGTGTCGTACTTGATATCCTCAAGCATCTGCTGGAATAGCTCAAACGCCTCACGCTTGTATTCCTGCTTGGGGTTCTTCTGGGCATAGCCACGGAGATGAATACCCTGTCTCAGGTGGTCCATGGTGGCCAGATGCTCTTTCCACTTGTCATCCAGAATCCGCAGCAGAATATGCTTTTCAAAGTTGCGCAGAACTTCTGCACCGGCCAATTCTTCCTTCTTGCGGTAGGAATCAATCACACCCTGGAGAATACGCTCGCGAAGTGCTTCTTCATCCAGACGATCATCTTCATCCAGCCACTGCTGAACCGGCATACGCTCATTGAGCTCGCTGGCCAGTTTCTCCTCCAGACCTTTCACATCCCACTGCTCTTCCAGGCTCTGGGGTGGAATGTGCTGACTGATCAGGCCACTGACCACGTCTTCACGGAGTGCTTCAATACTGGAAGAAACATCCTCCGCACTGAGCAGTTCATCCCGTTGATGATAAATGACCTTACGCTGGTCGTTGGCAACATCATCATATTCCAGCAGCTGCTTACGAATATCAAAGTTACGACCTTCCACTTTACGCTGGGCTTTTTCGATGGCATTGGTCACCATGCGGTGTTCAATGGCTTCACCTTTTTCCATGCCCAGGGCTTTCATAAAGTTCTTGACCCGCTCAGAAGCGAAAATCCGCATCAGGCTGTCTTCCAGAGACAGATAAAAACGGGAGGAACCCGGGTCGCCCTGACGACCGGAACGACCTCTTAACTGGTTATCAATACGTCGTGACTCGTGACGCTCGGTACCGATAATATGCAGACCACCGGCTTCAAGCACCGCCATGTGGCGTTTCTGCCAATCCGCTTTAATCTGATCAATTTGCTCCTGGGCCGGGTTATCCAGCTCGGCAACTTCTGCCTTCCAGTTACCGCCCAGCATGATATCGGTACCACGACCCGCCATATTGGTGGCAATGGTGACCGCACCGGGTCGACCAGCCTGGGCAATGATATCCGCCTCTTTCTCATGGAATTTGGCATTCAGTACCTGGTGAGCAATACCGGCTTTATCAAGGGCTTTGGACAGATGTTCAGAAGAGTCGATAGACGCCGTACCCACCAGAACCGGACGCTCGGCTTTCACCGTTTCCTTGATATCTTCAATAATGGCGTCGTATTTTTCCGCGATCGTCAGATAGACGAGATCATTGCCATCCTGACGAACCATCTCCTTGTGGGTAGGAATAACAATGACGTCCAGGCCATAAATCTGACGGAACTCGAACGCTTCGGTATCGGCAGTACCGGTCATGCCGGACAGCTTGTCATAATTCCGGAAATAATTCTGGAACGTTGTGGAAGCCAGAGTCTGGCTCTCCGCCTGAATACGCAGCCCCTCTTTCGCTTCAATCGCCTGATGGAGACCTTCCGAGAGACGACGGCCCGGCATGGTACGACCGGTATGCTCATCCACCAGCAGAACTTCATTATTCTGAACAATATATTCCACATTGCGGTTAAACAGCACATGAGCCTTCAGGGCTGAGTTCGCATGGTGCAGCAGGTTCAGGTTGTTGGAGGCGTAAAGGCTTTCCCCTTCCGGCAACAAACCTTCCTGTTGCAACAACTCTTCAATAAACTGATGGCCCAGTTCATTCAACTCAACCTGGCGGGTCTTCTCATCTACTGAGTAATGACCGGTAAGTTCAACGGTATTGGGATCCTGATCTTCAGGAATGGGCTCCTGTCTTTGCAGCCTGGGAACCAGCTGATTCATCTTTTTATAAAGTTCAGAGGAGTCTTCAGCCGGACCGGAAATGATCAGCGGTGTTCTGGCCTCATCAATCAGAATCGAGTCAACCTCATCGACAATAGAAAAGAAGAGATCACGCTGGAAGCGATCTTCCTTCCGGAAGGCCATGTTGTCACGAAGGTAGTCAAAACCAAACTCGTTGTTGGTTCCGTAAGTGATATCCGCCTGGTACGCCTGACGCTTCTCTTCCGGATCCTGCTGCGGAACAACAATGCCCACGCTCATCCCCAGAAACTCATAGAGCGGGCGCATCCAGTTCGCATCACGACGGGCCAGGTAATCATTTACGGTAACCACATGAACGCCCTGACCGGGAATCGCATTCAAATAAGCAGGCAGGGTGGCCACCAGTGTCTTACCTTCACCGGTGCGCATCTCGGCAATGCGCCCTTCATGGAGGGTCATGCCACCAATAAGCTGGACATCAAAATGACGCATGCCCATCACCCGCTTGCCCGACTCACGAACCACCGCAAACGCCTCAGGCAACAGGTCGTCAAGGGTTTCGCCTTTGTTGAAGCGCTCGCGAAACTCTCCGGTTTTAGCCTTCAGCTCATCGTCGCTCAAAGCCGCCAGGCTTTCTTCCAGGGCATTGATTGATTTGACAATCTTGCCCATCCGTTTCAGCTGGCGGTCATTCCGGCTACCAATAACTTTCTTAATTAACGAAGCAAACATAAGTTGTTAACAGTCTCACACTCTGTTTCCGGAGCTGTCCTCCTACCAACAAATCCGGGCCGGAGCAGACAAGCGCACAATAGTCCAACATTCTATGACAATCACGGCAAAGTCTCACCTATATTAGCTGTATTTCTGTGCTGTCAATTAAGCTGAGTCGGTAAAAAATATTCAATGCTTTCAGGCTGGTTTAGATTTTTGCACTGGTATTGAACTGACGGCATACTGGTGTGCCTGAAAATCTGACCAACCCTTTGGCAACAGAGTTCAGAAAAATATCAATCAGGGTGGCGAAAGACAGCAAGAGACATACCCTTATGATTTACAATTCAATTTTAGAAACAATCGGCCAGACTCCCATCGTTAAAATCAATCGCCTGGCACCGGCACACGTCAACTTCTACGTGAAGGCCGAGTACTTTAACCCTATGGCTTCCGTCAAAGACCGATTGGCATTTGCCATCATCAACGACGCCCGGCAAAAAGGTGAACTTGAAGAAGGCCAAACCGTCGTTGAAGCGACCTCCGGTAATACAGGTATCGCCATGGCCATGGTGTGTGCGGCATTGAACCATCCTTTTGTGGCGGTTATGACCGAAACATTCTCTGTTGAGCGACGCAAAATCATGCGTGCCCTGGGTGCCAAAGTTGTACTGACGCCTGCTGCCGAGCGTGGTACCGGCATGGTGCGGGTTGCCAAAGAGTTGTCCGAGAAAAACGGCTGGTTCCTGGCTCGACAGTTTGAAAACGAAGCCAATCCTGAATATCACCGGAACACTACCGCCCCTGAGATTTTGCAGGATTTTGCCGGCAAGCGGCTGGATTATTTTGTCAGTGGTTACGGCACTGGCGGTACCATCACCGGTGTCGGTGAAGTACTTAAGGCTGCCCGTCCAAACATCAAAATCATCTGCACCGAACCTGCCGGTGCGGCATTGCTCAGTGGCAAAGAATGGGCACCGCACAAGATTCAGGGTTGGACGCCGGATTTTATCGCCTCGGTCCTTAACCGTGACGTCATTGATGAAGTATTGCCGGTTGATGATGTGGTTGCCCGTGATACCGCGCTTGAACTGGCCCGCAAAGAAGGCATCTTCTGTGGCATCTCTGCCGGTGCAACGGTTGCGACTGCACTTGAAGTGGCTGAAACTGCTCCTGAAGGCTCTACCATTCTGGCCATGTTGCCGGATACCGGCGAACGTTACATGTCTACTTTCCTGTTTGATGATATAGCCGAAGGCTCAGACGACGAAGTACTGGAAACCTTAAAGTAATACTGTCTTGAGTTATTCGATACAGCTCCTCGAAGACGGCTCCAGACTGTTTACAAGTACGAAGCCGTTCACCCTTGCCAATGGCCGGGTATTGGAACACTGGCAGTTGTGTTACGAAACGTTCGGCCATTTGAATAAGCAAAGGGATAATGTTGTTCTGATTCATCATGCCTTGAGTGTCGGACCCCATGTAGCTGCCACTGAAGCCAATCCGAAAAAGGGTTGGTGGCAGGCAATGGTGGGACCGGGCAAAGCGGTTGATACCGACAGGTATCATGTTATTTGCATCAACAATTTGGGCAGTTGTTTTGGTTCAACCAGTCCGGTGACCATTAACAAGGAGACCGGCAAGGCCTGGGCAGGGGAATTTCCGGAGGTGGTGATGGAAGACATGGTACACAGCCAGAAGTTATTGCTGGATCACCTCGGTATTGAGAGCCTGTATGCCATGATTGGTAACTCAATGGGCGCTATGGTTTCACTGACCTGGGCAATTGCTTATCCCGATTCGGTGCAAAGGTTACTGTTGACCAGTTCGTCTTACAAGGCATATCCGGCCAATATCGCCAACCGTCGTATCCAGCAGGAATCGATTCGACTGGATCCTGCTTTTAAAGATGGCAATTATGAACCGGATGCCCGGCTGAACGGATTTCGATTGGCACGAAAGCTGGGGCTTTATACTTATCGTAACGCTACCGAATGGAACCGACGCTTTAATAGTTTCGACAACATCGGTATGCGTGATGAAGAAATCAACAGTTATATGGACTATAACGCCGATCTGTTTTGCCGCAGCTTTGATGCCAATTGCTATTTGGTGCTAACCGCCGCAATGGACCGATATGATGTGACGCAGCCATACGAATCGCTCGCAGCCACTTTCGGCAGAATTACCGCTAAAACCACAGTGATTTCGGTAGAGAGTGATATTCTGTTCACTCCGCAACAACAGCAAGAGCTGTACCAGGGTCTGCTGAAGGGACGGGTGGACTGTTACTATATCAACCACCCCTCCCAATATGGCCATGATGCCTTCCTGGTAGAAACCGAAGCCTTCGATCACTACCTACGAGTATTTCTCGACTGAAAAAACCCGCCCTGAGGAAGAAAAAATCAGCCTTAAATCCTACTTACTTGCTCTGTAGATATATCTCGAAGGGTCCTGAGGCTTACCATTTTTCAAAACCTCAAAATGGACATGTGGTCCGGTTGACCGCCCGGAACTGCCCATTTTGGCAATAGCCTGCCCTCTGGTGACAATATCACCGACCTTGACCAGACTTTCATCATTGTGGGCATAGCGTGTCAGATAGCCATTGCCATGATTGACCTCCACCAGAAGCCCAAAGCCTGAGCGATTGCCTGACCAGACGACAACACCTGCCGCCACCGAAATAATGTCTGAGCCGCGCTTACCGGCAAAATCCACACCGTTATGCCAGGCCCCCTTACCGGTAAACGGATCTGTACGGCGACCATAACGGGAAGAGAGCCAGCCTTTTCTGACGGGCAAACCTGCCAGAAATGCATCGTCGTGAAGGGTTCTGCTGGAAATAAGATTATCCAGAAGGTCCAGCTGTTCCTCGCGGTTATCAATCTGATCTGCCAATTGATCAATAGCCTCAATCAGACTCACCTTGCTGTAGGCTGCTTCCGCTTCAGCAAACTCCTGAGGGCCACCCAGTGCAGGCGCTTCACCGAAGTCAAACTCACCATCATCCAGCTTTGCCTTGCTGGTAAGGCGTTCGCCAAGGGCATCAAGTCGGGTCATCCGCCCTTGAAGTTCAGACAGCCTGAGCATCAGGGCATCCAGCTGGTTTTGTGCCTGCTGACGAACCAGACCAAGATCCTGTTGCTGTGTATCCAGAACCTGTTTCCAGTTTTTTACGCCTTCACTGGTTAACATGTGCTCCTGGTTATTAGTCAACCAGGCATACATTGCGCCACCACCAACGGCCATGGAGAGCAAAAAAGCACAGCAAAACAGAACCCCTACCCGTTTTCCACTTCCGGAATAAGTTCGGGTTCGAGAATGATCCTGGTTAACAACAATAATTTTCATCAGCAGCCCTTAATGCCAAACCCGCAGCATATCTCCACTATTGTATTTCAGGAGCATGCAAAATACAGAACCAGAGGACGGATTTCCTCACTTCTACAGTTACGCTCGTCTACATCCCACCCTGCCTTAAAGAGCCACCTGATACTGATGTTATCGTTGTAAAACGGTATTTTTTAATGCGATCAACGACAGTTCAAGATCAAAAAAAACAGTACTATTGAATAACATGCACTTATCAGAAACCAGTTTGGGATAAAGACTTTTTACTGACAGCCTCTTAAAAAAAAGGCCACTATCATTGTGGCCTGATTCAAGACTAAAATTTTCCAGCCTCGCAAAAAAACACGTAACAGATCAGCATTAACTCAAAAAGCACTCATCAAGCCGTTACAGCGACGGGCTTCTGATAGGAGATCGGAGAAACCTCAGCCTCTTCGAAAGTCACTATCTCCCATAATTTCTCATTGGCAAGCAACGTTCTAACCAGTTTATTGTTAAGTTCATGGCCAGATTTATGACCAATAAACTGACCGATCAAACTATGCCCCAGCAAATAAAGGTCGCCGATCGCGTCCAGCATCTTATGTTTGACAAACTCATCGTGATAACGGAGGCCATCTTCATTGAGAATTCGGTACTCATCGACAACAACCACATTATCCACGCTGCCGCCAAGGGCCAGATTCTGGGAACGCAGGTACTCGACATCACGCATAAAACCGAAAGTACGGGCCCTGCTGACTTCCTTCACAAAAGAGGTACTGGAGAAGTCAATCGACGCTGTCTGAGAGCGGCTTTTGAAAACAGGATGATCAAAATCAATGGTGAAACTTACTTTGAAACCGTCGTATGGTTTGAATGTTGCCGTTTTATCCCCATCAGTCACCGTCACATCTTCTTTGATGCGAATGAACTTCTTGGGCGCATTCTGCTCCTGGATACCTGCGGACTGGAGCAGGAAAACGAATGGACCAGCGCTGCCGTCCATAATAGGAACTTCGTGGGCACTGACCTCTACGTAGGCGTTATCAATACCCAGCCCGGCCAGGGCGGAGAGAAGGTGTTCAACAGTGTCAATTCGGGTGCCGTCTTTATGCAAAGACGTGCACAGTGTCGTCTGCCCGACATTCAGGGCATGTGCCGGAATTTCAACGACCGGGTCAAGGTCTGTACGACAGAAAATGATGCCGGTATCTACGGGAGCAGGCTTAAGAGTAAGGTAAACCTTTTCACCGGAGTGAAGGCCCACGCCCGTAGCACGAATAATATTTTTCAGTGTACGCTGTCTGATCATGATAACGCTGTTCCGCGACCTGTAAGGTCCCTGTTATTTGGATGCAACGTCACATTGTAACAAAAGTAACAATTGAGACAAGTTCGCATTTATACGCCCTGATTAATCCGCCTGACGCCTTAGAAATGCCGGTATATCGAGGTAATCGACACTATCTCCGGTAGCCACCGCTGCCCGTTTACCTTCTTCCCGCGGACCCACTTCCTCTTCCTCCTTCTTTTTGTCACGCAACAGAGGGGAAATGTCCAGCCTGCCATAGTCAGGTGTGCCGTCTTTGTTTTTTGGCGGTGCTTTTTCAACCACCTTCAACTGTTCCCTGGCAACGCCGCCAGCACCAATACCGGTTGCCACAACAGTCACCCGCAGCTCGTCCGCCAACTCCGAGTCAATAACAGTACCGATAACGACGGTTGCATCGTTAGACGCAAACTGACTTACAACATCGCCTACCTGGTTGTACTCACCAACGGTAAAATCAAGGCCGGCAGTGATGTTAACCAGAACACCTTTGGCTCCCTGCAGATCCACATCTTCCAGCAGCGGACTGCGGATGGCTTTCTCGGCGGCTTCTGCTGCACGGCCGCTACCCGTGGCAACTCCGGTACCCATCATCGCCATACCCATTTCTGACATCACTGTGCGAACATCGGCAAAGTCAACGTTGATGAGACCATCACGGGTAATCAGTTCAGAAATACCCTGCACCGCACCCAGCAGAACATCATTGGCAGCACCAAAGGCATTGAGCAGACTGACATCACTGCCAAGCACTGGTAATAACTTTTCATTGGGAATGGTAATCAGCGAGTCCACATGCTCCTGAAGCTCTTTAAGACCTTCTTCGGCAACCGCCATTCTGCGCTTGCCTTCAAAACCGAATGGCTTCGTGACCACGGCGACGGTCAGTGCGCCAAGCTCCCGGGCTATCTCGGCAACCACCGGAGCTGCGCCGGTCCCCGTACCACCGCCCATACCAGCGGCAATAAAGACCATATCCGCACCTTTGAGGAGCTCGGCGATACGCTCCCGGTCTTCCATCGCCGCCTCGCGACCAACATTCGGGTTCGCGCCTGCACCAAGCCCTCGCGTGATCGAGGCACCCAGCTGCAGGTGAGTATGGGCCTGCAAATGCTGCTTTTTCAGCGCCTGGGCGTCGGTGTTTGCACAGACAAACTCAACACCTTCGAGCTGACTCTTCAGCATGTGGCAGACTGCATTACCACCACCACCACCGACACCGATAACTTTTATGACCGCTTCCTGCGGTACGTTATCCACCAATTCAAACATGGTCATCTCCTTTTTATCACCCTTAATCTAACAAATACTTACCAATACCGTTACTGAAAATCTGCGCGGCCACACACTTAAAAGTTCTGAAACCAGCGCTTCATCTTATCCATCAGCCCAGCATCCTGAGGTTTGCTGGCGATCGACTTTTTCAAACCGTCTTTCTGCATTTTCTGGCCATAGTGCAACAGCCCGACACCCGTTGAATAAATGGGATTACTGACCACGTCACTCAGCCCTTTCACTAACTGCGGTACACCCAGCCTGACCGGCATGTGGAAAATCTCTTCTGCCAGCTCAATAGCTCCCTCAATCTTGGAAGTACCACCGGTCAGAACGATGCCTGCCGGGATCAGGTCTTCGAAACCACTGCGCCTGATCTCTGCATTAATTAACGTAAACAGCTCGTCATAACGAGGTTCTACTACCTCTGCCAGAGCCTGCCGTGAAAGTTCCCTGGAGGGTCGCTCACCGACACTGGGAACTTTAATGGTTTCATCGGCTCCAGCCAGCTGCGCCAGGGCACAGGCATATTTAATCTTTATGTCTTCGGCATTTTGCGTCGGTGTCCGCAAGGCCATGGCAATGTCATTGGTCACCTGATCACCGGCAATGGGAATCACTGCCGTATGCCGAATGGCACCATCGGTAAAGATGGCAATATCTGTCGTGCCACCGCCGACATCCACCATACAGACGCCCAGCTCTTTCTCATCTTCTGAAAGCACCGAATAACTTGAAGCAAGCTGCTCAAGAATAATATCGTCCACTTCCAGACCACAGCGACGGATGCAGTTCTCAATATTCTGGGCCGCATTAACAGCACAGGTCACCAGATGAACCTTGGCTTCCAGCCGGACACCGGACATCCCGTGAGGCTCCTTGATCCCCTCCTGGTTATCAATGGCATACTCCTGTGGAAGAATATGCAGAATCCGCTGATCCGCCGGGATCGCCACCGCCTGGGCGGCATCAATCACCCGGTCAATATCGGCACCATTCACTTCACGCTCACGTATCGCAACGATACCGTGGGAGTTAAGACTCTTGATGTGATTGCCGGCAATACCGGCATAGACCGAGTGTATCTGACACCCGGCCATTAGCTCAGCTTCTTCAACGGCTCTCTTAATGGCATGGACCGTAGAGTCAATATTAACCACAACGCCACGCTTAAGCCCGCGGGAAATATGCGAGCCGATGCCGATGACTTCAATGTCACCCTCAGCGTTGAGCTCTCCGACAATAGCCACGACTTTCGAGGTGCCTATATCCAACCCAACGATCAATCTTCCATTATCTGCCGCTGTCATGGCATCAATCTTCCCAAACTTCTCTAACGATCATAAATCTGAGCCTGGCTGACTTATTTTGACCCCGTTTTCACCAGCGTCTCACTCCAGGCAACCGAAGCACCGTTCAAATATCGCAAATCTACCCGCTTTACCTGATCCCAGCGAGGCTCCAGCCTGGCATGATAAAGCCGGACAAAACGCTGCAGTCTTTCCATCCTTCGGTCACGACCAATATTGACCTCAACATGTCCTATGGTAAATCGCCATGATCCACTATTGCTACGCTTCAGCATGGTCAGCCTGAGCCCCATAGGCCTGAGCAACTGGCTGATGGCCAGATATTGCTGCATCACCTCAACCGCCATCTCTTCCGGGCCACCCAGAACCGGCATGGCGGAAAAACCGGCAATATCCTCTGGTGCAAACACCTCACCTTCATTGCTGATCAGGGCGCTGCTGCCCCATCTCGCCACGGGCTGCTGTTCGGTCAGGCTCACCTGGACACTGTCAGGCCACTGTCGTCGAACCGAGGCAGTCTTAACCCAGGGCATTGCCATCAGAACCTGCTGCATCTCCCGCAAATCCAGGGCAAAAAAACGGTCCTGTAAATTAGGCTGCAAAACACCCTCTACCTGCTCCCTGGATAAATACTCAAAGCCTGCATGCACTTCCACCCGTGCTATCGGCTGATTCAACCAATTCACCAACCATGGCATTGAGCCCAGCAAACCTGCCAACAGAACAAGAGACACCAGAACCTGAAGCACTCTTTTCCACGGCAGTGTTTTTTTCCCTCTGCCACCACCCTGTTGACTGTCCCTTCGGGATGCACCCCGTACTTCCCCGGACCAACCGGCTGAAACAGACAAACCTGCTCGATCAGACATCCGCTGTTTTCAATATTTCAATCACCAGTTCATCGAAAGATAACCCGGCATCCGCTGCAGCCATAGGTAGCAGACTATGATCTGTCATCCCCGGAATAGTATTGACCTCAAGCAACCAGAATCGACCCTGCTGATCCTGCATAAAGTCAACACGCCCCCAGCCTGAACACCCAAGGGTTTCAAATGCCGTCAGGGCAACCGCCTGCAGTTCCTGCTCCTTAATGGAAGTCAGGCCACAGGGAATGGAGTAGCGGGTATTATCCGACAGATACTTGGCCTGGTAATCATAAAACTCACCCTCTGCCTCAATCCTGATAACAGGCAGTGGCTGACCATTAAGAATACCCACCGTGAACTCAGGCCCATCGATAAACGACTCCACCAGAACAGCACCCTTGTGCTCCGCTGCGCGCTCGCAGGCAGCCTCAAGGTCTTCCCGTCGATCAACCCGTGCCACACCAACACTGGAGCCCTCCATGCTTGGTTTGACAAAGGCGGGCAACAGCGACTCGGCATGGCCAAGATTGTCAACTCCCATGACCAGGGCAAATTCCGGTGTTGGCAGCCCAATGGATTGCCAGAGCAGCTTGCAGCGGTATTTATCCATCGCCAGGGCCGATGCCATGACACCACTGCCGGGATAGGGAATACCCATGGTTTCCAGCAACCCCTGTATCGTTCCATCTTCTCCCCCACCGCCATGCAAGGCAATAAAGGCATAATCAGGCGCATATTGCTGAAGCTGCTCAACAACATTCTCACAGGTATCAATCAGTTGGCATGTCACACCCTGTCGATGCAACGCGGCATAAATACGCTCACCACTGGTCAGGCTCACTTCCCTTTCTGCGGAGTTTCCACCGAAAAGTACAGCAACCTTGCCAAAAGCTTTTGGATCGAAGTGATCACAACTCCGGTCGTACTTCATGCACTGTTTTCCTTTACTATTCAATTCGTAGCTTTACTGTTCTGTCTTCGGCAGAGCCAACTCAGCACTAGCCAGCCTGAGAGCCAGCGCGCCAATATCCCCGGCTCCCTGAGCCAACAGCAAGTCACCATCCTGAAGCACATCCGCCAATACTGACTCAACTTCTTCAGGACGGGCAATAAATATCGGATCAACCAGTCCACGCTGGCGAATACTCCGGCATAGTGAGCGACTGTCCGCCCCTGCAATCGGTTCTTCTCCGGCAGGATACACTTCCATTAACAGAAGAACATCAACCCTGGACAGCACATCGACAAAATCCTCATACAGGTCACGGGTACGAGAGAAACGATGGGGCTGGTAAATCATCACCAGTCGTTTGTCATCCCAACCATCACGAACTGCTTTAATGGTGGCATCCACTTCCGTTGGGTGGTGGCCATAATCATCCACCAGCATCACGTCGCCAACCCGGGTAGTAAACTCTCCCAGCACCTGGAAACGTCGGCCAACACCATCAAAACGACTCAGGCCTTCAGCAATCACTTGATCCGGAAGGCCTTCATCAGCAGCCGTGGCAAACGTGGCCAGAGCATTCAGCACGTTATGGCGTCCGGGAATACCCAGTTCAATGGTCACAGGGGCTTCTTCGACATCAGTGCGACGAACCAGGTCAAACGAGGTTCTCATGCCCTGCTGACGAACATTCACTGCCCGGTAATCCGCGTCTTCACTGAAACCATAGGTAATCACCTGTCGTTTGATTTCCGGCAACAGCTCTCTGACAACCGGACAGTCGATACAGACAATCGCGACGCCGTAAAAAGGCAGATTGTGCAAGAATTCAATAAATGCCTTTTTCAACTTGCCAAAGTCACCGTCGTAGGTAGACATATGGTCAGCATCAATATTGGTGATAATGGACACCATCGGCTGCAAATGCAGAAAAGAGGCATCAGACTCATCCGCCTCGGCCACCAGGTAACGGCTGCCACCCAGTTTTGCATTGGTACCGGCCGAGTTGAGCCTGCCCCCAATCACAAAAGTCGGGTCCATACCACTGAACCCGAGAACCGAAGCCAGCAGACTGGTGGTGGTGGTCTTGCCATGGGTACCCGCCACCGCAATGCCGTGGCGATAACGCATTAATTCCGCCAGCATCTGGGCCCGGGGAACAATGGGCAGCCGACGCCTTTCCCCCTCAACCACTTCCGGATTATCTCCGGCAACCGCGGTTGAGGTGACAATAACATCTGCGTTGATCACATTTTCGGCACGGTGACCAATAAACACCTTAATCCCGAGCCCTTCAAGGCGCTCAGTCACTGATGATGCGCGAATATCCGAGCCAGAGATTTCATACCCCTGATTCAGCAGGACCTCGGCAATGCCACACATGCCGGAACCACCAATACCGACAAAATGGATTTTGCGGATACGCCTCATCTCTGGCACCGCCACAACGGGAATCCGACTCGTTACATTAGGCATAAGAGACCTCCTTACCAGCCGCTTCAAGGCAGAGCCTGACCACGACATCAGTTGCCTGTGGCAAACTGGCCGTTCTTGCTGATGAGGCCATTCGTTCAAGCTGTTCAGGATTATCTGCCAGCTTCAAAATCATGTTTGTCAAACCGTCCACATCCAAATCTTTTTGCTGAACCATCAGGGCTGCACCTCTATCGACCAGGTAACGCCCATTCACTGTTTGATGATCGTCCACCGCAAACGGGAAAGGTACCAGAATTCCGGGTTTTCCTGCCGCTGCCAGTTCCGCGATGGTTAATGCGCCGGAGCGGCAGATGACCAGATCCGCCCACTCATAAGCCTGAGCCATATCATCAATAAACGGCTCTACCCGACCGGAAACGCCGAGCTGCTGATAATCTGCAAGGCACTGCTCAAAGGTTGCCTTACCGGTCTGGTGCCAGACTTCAATCTGAGCACCACAGTTTTGTAAAACCCGGGGAATCAACTGGTTGATTGCCAGGGCTCCGCGGCTCCCCCCCACTACCAGCAGCCTTAAGGGAGTGCGTGGTATATGGGAAGGAACGGCGACAATCTCCGGACGCACCGGATTCCCGGTCAGCATGACTTTCCTGGCAATGCGTGAAGAGAGCCCCGCAAAGGTTCCCGGAAACGCTTCAAGCACCCGGGTAGCAATCCTGGCCAGCAGTTTATTGGTCAGGCCTGCCACGGCATTTTGTTCATGAACCACCAGGGGAATTCCTAACAACCGCGCCGCCACACCACCCGGCCCTGTGACATACCCCCCCATACCAACAACACAAACCGGTCGGTGTTCTCTCAGAACCCGAACGGCTTTAAATAACGAAACAGCCAGACGCCAGGGGGCTTTCAACAGAAAACTCAACCCTTTTCCCCGCAGGCCGGTGACCGGAATAAAGCTGATATCAATGCCATGCCCGGGCACAAGCTCAGCTTCCATACTTCCGGGAGTGCCCAGCCAATGCACCCGGCACCCCTGCTTAATGAGCTCCCCGGCTGTAGCAAGCCCCGGGAAAATATGTCCTCCGGTACCCCCTGCCATAATAATTACTTTGGGTGCATCCGGAGGCGTTTGAGAAACTGCCTGCTCAGCCATTTGTATTACCTCCAGCGGCTTCACTCGTCTTTCGCTCTTGAGACTTGCGCCCCGCAACCGGCTTAACCTCTGTGGCTTTAGTCAGACGACGTTCAAAATCAATGCGTAACAAAATACCAAATGCCAGACAGTTGACAATTAAACTGCTGCCTC
This sequence comes from Thalassotalea sp. G20_0, assembly GCF_017744175.1. Lineage (NCBI taxonomy): Bacteria > Pseudomonadati > Pseudomonadota > Gammaproteobacteria > Alteromonadales > Colwelliaceae > Thalassotalea > Thalassotalea sp. G20_0. The sequence goes on from NZ_JAGHQV010000017.1 coordinate 55,917, forward strand.
CATAGCTGATCATGGGTAAGGCCAGCCCTTTAGTGGGCAGCAGTCCGGTATTCACAGAAATGTTAATCAATGCCTGACAGGCAAAAAGCAGGGCAATACCATAAGCGACAAAGCCATGGAATAACATTCCCCTGGCTTCCGCTCTTGAGCCTAGCTGCAGTGACCGCCAGGCAACAAACAGAAACAGCCCAAGCAGCAGCAACGAACCAATCAGGCCAAACTCTTCTGCCAGGACGGCAAAGACAAAATCCGTGTGCGCCTCCGGCAGGTAAAACAGCTTCTGGATGCTATTGCCCAGCCCTTCACCCAGCCAGGCTCCCCGACCAAACGCGATCAGAGCCTGGGTTAACTGATAGCCACTGCCAAAAGCATGGGCCCATGGGTCCATGTAAGATGTGATACGAGCCATACGATAAGGCTCCATCCAGATCATCAGGACAATCAGGATAATCACGCCGGCAATCATGACCAGAAACTGGTGGAAACGTGCGCCCGCCATAAAGATCATCCCCATCACCGCCACGGTCAGCACCACCAGCGCACCAAGATCCGGCTCCGCAAGCAGCAGCAAAGCCAATCCTGACAGCACCAGCATGGGTTTGATAAAGCCACTCCAGCGAGTACGCACTTCATCAAGATGTCTCACCAGGTAGCCTGCCAGATAAATCACCACACACAGCTTGGCGACCTCTGAGGCTTGCAGGTTAAAGAAGCCAAGGGGAATCCAGCGGACACTGCCATTAATTTCCCGGCCCACAATCAGAACCAACACCAGCAGGAAGAAGGCAACCAGCAAGCCGACCCAGCTCATCTGCTGAATCCGGCTGACAGGCACAAGCATCATAATGCCCATGGCAAACAGCCCCGCCACCATAAACAGCAACTGCTTAAAGACAACTCTCAGTGGATCACCAAAGGTGGCACTGGAAACATCCATAGAGGCTGACCCCACCATCACCAGGCCAATGGCCAGCAGGGCAAGCACAGACCCAAGCAGGACCATGTCAACATTCGTGGACATTGCATCCTGCTCTATGGACTCTTTCTCAGTGAGAAAGCTGTGTCGGACCCGTTTCAGCATAAAATCAAACCATTGACCAGCTCTGCAAATCGATCACCCCGATGCTCAAAACTGTTGAACATATCAAAACTGGCGCATGCCGGTGCCAACAGCACCGCATCACCTGGTTCAGCCAACTCCGCAGCGAGACTGACGGCATCATCCAGACTGGCAGCCTTATGAATCTCTGCACTTCCCTTCACGGCCTGCTCAATGGCAGGCCCATCACGTCCAATCAATATCAGATGACTGACATAACGCCCAACTGCTGGCTGCAAATCAGAGAAATCCGCACCTTTACCATCACCACCGGCAATCAGAATAATCTTGCCTGCAAGCCCTTCACCCAGGCCTTCAATAGCCGCAACGGAGGCTCCGACATTGGTGGCTTTGGAGTCGTTAAACCAGGCAACGCCACCCTGCTCACCCAACCATTGGCAACGGTGCTTCAACCCGGGAAAGGCCATCAGCGCTTCAAACATGGCATTGGCATCAAGACCTATCGCCTCGCCCAGGGCCAAAGCAGCAAGGGCATTCAAATAATTGTGACGGCCTTTGAGTTTCATCTGCCGGGTATTGATCTGCTTTTCCAGCCCCTTGCTCAGCCAGATGCCGTCATCGTCAGCAAGAAGCCCCATCTGGCCAAGATCCGGAGACCCACTGGTAAAGGTCACAGCTCCCGCAGTCACTGGAAGCAATGGGGAAGTAAGAGGATCATCCCGGTTAAATACGGCGGTTCCGCACCCTTTGTAAATACGCTGCTTGGCCTGGTGGTACTCAACCAGCGTCGGGTAACGATCCATATGGTCCGGGCTGATGTTCAGAACCGTCGCCGCCGTTGCACGGAGACTATGGGTGGTTTCCAGCTGAAAACTGGAAAGCTCCAGAATGTAAACATCAATACTGTCATCATCCAGTAAATCAAGTACCGGGGTTCCGATATTGCCCCCGACGCCTGGCTTAAGCCCTGAATAGCTGACCATTTCACCAACCAGCGTGGTCACCGTGCTTTTACCATTGGAGCCGGTAATGGCGACGAGCGGCTTCTTTTTTGTTGAGAAAGCCGAGTCAGCATTGACTGCTCGACAAAACAGCTCAATATCACCAATAGCAATAGCGCCATTGTCCATCGCCCTGGCAATGGCCGGTTCCGACAGAGCGATACCCGGACTAACCACCAACTCATCGGCAGTCATTAACCATTGCTCATTGAAACCACCGGTATGCAGGGGTACATCAGGAAATAGCTGACGGCACTGCGCTTCACCCGGTGGCGTTTCCCGGGTATCAATAATTTTGAACGGCAAACCCTGGCGATAAAGATAACGGGCACAGGACAGCCCGGTCTTACCAAGACCGATAATCACACGATTACAGCTCGAGCCAATCAGCCCTGATGGCTCGTTATCTGCTGACTCCTGAGCAGCTGTTTTCTTAACAAGAGTGCTTCTTGTCACAATCCCGTTACCCTTAAAACCCGTTAGCGAATTTTCAACGATGCCAGCCCAATCAGAACCAGCACAATGGTAATAATCCAAAAGCGCACGATGACCCGGGGTTCAGGCCACCCTTTCAACTCAAAGTGGTGATGCAGCGGTGCCATGCGAAATATACGACGACCGGTTAACTTGTAGGAGCCCACCTGCAAAATGACTGAGACCGTTTCCATAACAAAAACACCGCCCATAATAATCAGCACGATTTCCTGGCGAACGATAACAGCAACAACCCCGAGGGCAGCACCCAGCGCAAGAGCACCCACATCGCCCATAAAGACCTGGGCCGGGTAGGTGTTAAACCAGAGAAAACCAAGGCCTGCCCCGGCGATGGCAGCACAAAATACCATCAGCTCTCCGGCTCCGGGCACCGCAGGAATCAGCAGGTACTGGGCAAAAGTTGCATGTCCACTCAGATAGGCAAAAACTGCCAGGGCTGAAGCCACCATCACTGTGGGCAAAATAGCCAGACCATCCAGGCCATCCGTCAGGTTAACGGCATTACTGGAACCGACAATGGTCAGGTAGGCCAGCACCACAAAAAATGGCCCCAGCTGCAACGTGACATTTTTGAAAAAGGGAATAATCAGGGTTGTTTCTGTCGCGGATGGCGCAGTAAAAAACAGGAAAAAAGCCGCGCCAAGGCCAGCAACCGATTGCCAGAACATTTTCCACCGTGCAGGTAGACCACGGGAGTTCTTTTCAACCACTTTGCGGTAATCATCCACCCAGCCAACCGCACCGAAAATACCGGTAACGAGCAGCACAACCCAGACGTAGCGGTTACTCAGATCGGCCCATAGCAAGGTGCTGATGGCAATACAGATAAGAATCAGGGCACCACCCATGGTCGGGGTGCCAGCCTTGCTTAAATGGCTTTGCGGACCATCATCACGGACAGCCTGGCCAATCTGGTAAAAACTCAGCTTGCGAATAAAGTGAGGCCCAAGCCATAAGCTCATGGCCAGAGCCGTGAGGACCCCGAGAATACCCCGCAACGTGAGGTACTTGAACACCAGAAATCCATGGTAATACTGGGCTAAATAATCTGCCAGCCAGACCAGCATCAGGCATCTCCCTTGTAATCAGACCCAATCAGAGCCTGGATAATGTCCAACATCTTCATCCCTTTTGATCCTTTCACCATGACAGCCATACTGTCGCTGTTAGTAATGCTCTGAAGCTGTGCTTTCAGAAAGGCAATCAACTCGCTTTTATCATCGAAGTGCTGTCCGCTGCCAAAGGCTTCACTGGCCAGGCGTGCAGAAGGCCCGAAACTCAAAAACTGCTGGATACCCAATTCTTGCGCATAGCGGCCGATGTCCCTATGGCGTTCATTGGATATCTCACCCAGGTCCAGCATGTCACCCAGAACCATAATGGTCCTGCCTCCACAGTCCGCCAGTTGCTCCAGTGCCGCCAGCGTCGCTTTCGGGTTGGCATTGTAAGTTTCATCAATCAGGACCGCACCGGACGAGTGTACAAAGCGTTGTCCACGCCGCTGATAAGGTCGGGCATTTTCCAGTCCACGGGCAATAATGTCCAGCGACAAGCCACAGGCAAGTGCAACCGCCGCCGCACAACAGGCATTCGTCACCTGGTAGCGACCCCAGAATGAAAGTTGCAGCGATTGTTGCTCTGGCTGCTGCCCATGTCTGCGAATATGTAACGTGAATCGGGTGCCTTCCTGATTGGGCGTGATATCACTGGCAAAGCAGTTCGCCTCAGAACTCTGGGCACTGAAACTGATAATGTGTCGACCGGACTTTTGCAGAACCCGTTCACACCACTGACCGTAGAACCGGTCATCCATATTCAGAACTGCTGTACCATCTTCTGGCAGAGCATCCAGAATAAAACCTTTTTCCCAGGCAACCCCTTCAACACTCTTCAAATCCGCCAGATGGGTTTCAGCGGCATTGACGATCACGGATACGTCGGGGCTACCCATATTGGCAATGTATTCAATTTCGCCGGGAGCACTGGTACCCATCTCAACCACGGCAAACTGATGGGATCCGTTGATTCTTAACAACGTTAAGGGTGTGCCCAGCGCATTATTGAGGTTGCCCTGCGTTGCCAGCGTAGGGCCAGCTTCCGAGAAAATGGCCAGCAACATCTCTTTAACCGAAGTTTTGCCACAGGAGCCGGTAACACCGACCAGACACCCGGCAAAGTGATTGCGATTGGCAGCACCCAACAGCCCAAGTGCCTGTTCGGAATTTGCTACCACAATCTGCGGCAGAGCGGCACCCGTGACATAGTGTTCTGTCAGGGCAGCAACAGCACCTGCCGCCTTCGCCTGGCCCAGGTAATCGTGGCCATCGAATCGGGGACCTTTAATGGCAATAAAAAGATCACCCGGTTGCAATGTTCGGGTATCAATACTGACACCGGTGACTGACAGCTCACCATTTGGCAGATCATGCAACTGACCGTTAACAATCTCGGCAACCTCGGAAAGGGGCAACGCTTCAATCATGCCTGCACGCCCTCTTGAACATTTTGCGACCGAACGCCTGTGCATTGCGATTGCAATACCAGCTGCACCTGCTCTGCATCATCGAAGTGATGTCGAACACCATCAATTTCCTGATAATTTTCATGCCCCTTGCCCGCGATGACGATAATGTCACCGGCACTGGCGGAAGCAATTGTGGAACGGATGGCTTCAGAGCGATCCGCAATCACTTGAATACGCCGACGCTCATTCTCTGTAATACCGTCCAGCGCATCAGCAATGATCTGGAGGGGATCTTCAGTTCTGGGATTATCACTGGTCAGCACTGCCTTATCCGCACCGTTCAAAGCGGCGAACGTCATCAAAGGCCGTTTACCTCTGTCCCGGTCACCACCACACCCATATATACAGACAATTTTCCCGGCGTCTTGTTCGCAATCTTTTGCGGAAAGCATCATTCTCTCTATTTGCGCACGGTGCTCACGCAATGAAGAAAGCACACTGTCAATGGCATCCGGCGTATGGGCATAATCAACCAGCACCAGCGGCTGACCGTCGTCGCCAAACCGCTGCATCCTGCCGGGAGGGGCAGAAATCGCCGGAATGGCCGCCAGAAGGCGATCAAGTGCATATCCCTGAACACCCAACGCAGCAATAACCGCCAACAGATTTTCCAGGTTAAAACGCCCCAGCAATGAAGTAGCCAGTGTACCCACACCCCAGGGCGTATGAAGGGTTGCCCTGAAACCTTGTGGTAACGTCTCAATGTTACTGAGATACACATCTGCCGAAGCATCTTCCAGGGACCAGGTGGTGATATTGGCATTCTGTGGACAGGAGGAAAGCATCAGCGGTGAAAACTCATCGTCCTTGCCAATAACCGCATACCGGTAGGTACACTCGGAAAACAGCCGGGCCTTGGCCGCTGCGTAGCTTTCCAGAGAACCGTGATAATCCAGATGATCACGACTGATATGGGTAAACAGCGCCACCTCAAAAGAGACTCCGGACACCCGCCCCTGGTCAAGCCCGTGGGATGACACTTCCATGGCCAGCGCCTCTACGCCATCCGATACCAGTTGCCCCAGGTACTGCTGCAGAGAAATCACATCACTGGTGGTATTTAAGGAAGCCTCCATCTGCCCCGGCATCCCGCGCCCCACTGTGCCCATCAATGCACAGGGCTTGCCCAGCTGCCCGAGGATTTCAGAGATAAACCAGCAACAGGAGGTTTTGCCATTGGTGCCGGTAACGCCAATAATGTTCAGTTGTTCAGAAGGTTGCCGATAAAAACGATCAGCCAGAGATCCCACCTTGCCTCTGAGGCCCGGAACAAAAAAAACGGACTCATTACCTGCCGCTGCAGACAGATCAAACCCTTCACTATCATCCACCAGCACCGCTGCGGCACCTTTTTTCAGGGCATCGGCTATGTAGTTACGGCCATCGGACTGAATACCGGGAATCGCAATAAACAACTCACCCCCGGTAATCTTGCGACTATCGAGGGTCATATGATTCAGCTTCTTGTCTACCGCTACCACCGGTAGCTGCAGTTCGGCAAGCACGCCATTAAGAGTATTCTCTTGCTCAGCTGTCATTGCTTTTCGCTTTAACCTTCTTCCAATGGTGTAGAAATTTGCTCATCCCGATCATGGGGATTAAATGCCATACGCCGATCTGCCCCCGGATTACCCAACTCATCGGGCTCAACCCCCAGCATTCGCAGCGCCCCGGCTGCCACCCTGGAGAATACCGGCGCTGCGATCAGGCCACCGTAATAGTTCTTGCCAGAGGGGTCATCAATAATGACCACCATGGCAAACCGTGGATTATCAATAGGTGCCAAACCGGCAAACATACCTATGTAGCGATCCTTGATATAACCGTTTGGCCCCACCTTTCTGGCCGTTCCGGTTTTCCCGCCAACCTCAAAGGCATCGATCATCGCCCGGCCACCGGTTCCGCCATGGACCACCTCACGAAGCATTTTTCTCAAATCATCAGCAATCTGCTGATCCATTACCCGAACTCCATCGGGCACCACATCTCTCTTGATCAGGGAGACCGGGCGCATTATTCCACCAGAGCCAAGTACGGTATAGGCCTGAGCCAGTTGCAACGGTGTCACCGTCAAACCGTAGCCAAAGGATAAGGTGGCAATCTCAATATCACTCCAGCGATCCCGATAGGGCAAATAGCCCGGATTTTCACCGGGAAAACCGGTTCCGGTGCTTTGACCAAGGCCCACCCTCTGGAGCAAATCCAGCACCTTGTCCGGGCCAATGGCCAGTGCCATTTTTGAAACCCCGACATTACTGGACTGTCTCAGCACAGTGGTCACATCAATAGCACCGTAATTCCGGTGATCCTTTACCTGATCCCTGCCAAGTCGCAGGTAACCGGGTGCGGTATTAATCACTGAGTCTTTGTGAAACTGACCAGACTCCAGGGCAGCCGCTACGGCAAAAGGTTTCATTGTGGAACCCGGCTCGACCATATCGGTCACCACCCGGTTGCGCATCTTATGGGCCTGCATATCTGCCCGGTTATTCGGGTTGTAGGCAGGCTGGTTAACCATTGCCAGCACTTCCCCGGTCTTGACATCCAGCATAATCAAAGAACCGGCCTTGGCCTTGTGCTGCTCAACCGCCTTTTTCAACTCACGGTAGGCCATATACTGAAGCCTCAGATCAATACTGAGCATCAGTTCCTTGCCGGGGCTGGCACTTTTCATCAGCTCAGCCTGTCGGGCAAGCTGACCTTTACGGTCTTTCAGCACCCTTCGCTGACCAGGCTCGCCGGACAGCCAATCATTGTAGGCTAACTCCAGGCCTTCCTGACCAGACTCATCGATATTGGTAAAACCCACCAGATGGGCGGTCACCTCGGCAGCAGGATAGTAGCGCCGGTGCTCATTGATCGCCCGGACACCCGGCACTCTCAATGCCATGACCTTTGCCCCCTGCTCCGGAGTCAGCTGCCGTTTGAGGTAGATAAAGTCCCTGGTTTTGGCCGCTTGTACGCGATCCGACAACCACTTATGGGAAACTCCCAGCGCCTTTGCCAGCACCTGCCAGCGGTCACTGGCCTGATACAGCACTTCAGGGTCAGCCCAGATCGTTACAACCGGCGTGCTGACCGCCAGAGGGTCACCATTGCGGTCAAAAATTACGCCCCTGTGCGCAGCCACTGACTCATAGCGAACAGAACGTTTATCACCTTCATTTTGCAGAAAGTGTCGATCCAGCAATTGCAAATCGACAATCCGGTAACCAATAGCCAGCCCTGCCACCAGCAGAACCGATTGCAGCATTTTCAGTCGCCACTTCCGGGTCAGGCCATTCACCACACGGCCAATCCAGACAGCCCCCTTGCCAGCTTTGCTCTGGGCAGCTGACCGGTTTCGCTGTGATACTTTCTGTCCCTGAGTTCGCCCCTGAATCATGGCAGAACCATCTCTATCTGGCTGGTCTTTGGCACATCCATGCCCAGTTTCTCCCTGGCAACCTGTTCAATTTTTCCCGGTGATGTCAGTGTGCTGTGTTCCAGCAACAACTTACCCCACTCAACCTGTGCGCTGTTCCGGTTCTCCAACTCCTGCTGAATCCGGTTATTCAGAAGACGGTTCTCGTAGGAAACATACCCCACAGACAATCCCGACAATATCACCAGTAACAACAGCAAAAGGGCAGCACCATAAGAGCGAATAAGATGCATACACACCAGAAGACCACTATCCATCAGGCCCATCATCAAACCAGCTTTTCTGCCACACGCATAACCGCACTTCGTGCCCTGGGGTTTTCCTGCACTTCCTGCCTGGAAGGTTTGATCGCCTTGCCCAGACTTTTCATCCGTCGATTCAACTGATCTTCTGTTACCGGCAGCCAGCTTGGCAGCTCATCCCCCTTTTGATGCTTGCGGATAAACCGTTTTACAATTCTGTCTTCCAATGAGTGAAAGCTGATAACCACCAGCCGGCCACCTGGCTTCAATTTTTCCAGGGCCCGATCCAGGCAAAGCACCAGATCCTCCAGCTCCCGGTTGATATGGATTCTGATGGCCTGAAACGCACGGGTCGCCGGGTGCTTACCCTTCTCCCTGGTGGGGCAGGCCGCAGCAATAATATCGGCAAGCCGCCGGGTGGTCAGAATCGGTTCAATATCCCTTTCCCTGACAATGGCTCTGGCCATCCTCCGGGAAAAGCGGTCTTCGCCATACTCCCAGATTACCCGGCTGATCTCCTGCTCCTCCGCCCGTGCCAGCCAGCCAGCGGCAGTCTCGCCATCCTGGTGATTCATCCGCATATCCAGAGGTCCCTCCTGCATAAAGCTGAAACCTCTTTCCGGATCATCCAGCTGGGGTGAAGAAACCCCAAGATCCAGCAAAATCCCATCTACCAACTGGCCACTGTGCACGGAATCCACATCGGTAAAAGAACCGTGATGAATTGCAAAGCGTGGGTCCTCGCTGGCCAGCTGGACACCAGTGGCAATGGCCAATGGATCTTTATCAATACCCACCAGCCGTCCCTGCTCTGTCAGGGCGTTCAAAATCAAACGACTGTGGCCGCCTCGGCCAAAAGTGCCGTCGACATAGACTCCGGAAGGATCAGTGAGCAACGCATCGACAGCCTCATTCAGCAGCACTGTTTTATGTACATGGTTAGCCACTTCACTTCCGGGCATTACCATTTTATGGCCACCTTTATCACCACCTGCCTGACTACCAACACGATTTAACGATTTCATACACTTTTCACAAAGCTTTACTTAACTCAAAAACAGCAAAAAAATGATTTACAAAGAGAGCGACTGCAATTCCATCGGAATCTCTTCTGACTCACTGGCTTCTTTCAGGTATTGGTCGCGGCGCTCATTCCAGCAACGTTCATCCCAAAGCTCGAACTTCTTGCCCTGACCCAGCAAAATACTGCGTTTTTCAAGACCTGCGTAGTCACGCAACAGTGGAGGGATAAGAATACGCCCATTGCCGTCCAGCTCTACATCGGTGGCGTGACCAATCAAGAGCCTCTGAATCCGGCGGGTCATTGGATGAAAACTGGGAAGTGCTTCAATTTTCTGCTGAATAAGCTCCCACTCATCCAATGGATAAATCAGCAAGCAAGGTTCGTCGGTGTCAATCGTTGCCACCAGGGCACCACCGCAGCGATCCCGCAACACCTGCCGATAACGGGCTGGTATGGCAAGACGCCCTTTGGCATCCAGATTAATGGCATTTACACCGCGAAACACATTACCTTCTCCCTGGTCCCCGAACCCCTGAAAACCTTAAAGTGACCATCACTTATAAAAAGCACTAATGAGAGCCAACTCCATTCGACCACCCATTTCGCTCCACCTGTTTCGTTCCACCAATTGGTCCCGCCAATTCGCCCCACAATAATCCACTTTACACCACTAAAGCACACTATAGGAATCTGAAAAACCCACGTCAAGCAGGGGTTCTACCTCTTCCCCGTCATTATTGGACAACCCAATAAAAGAACAGTTTGAAAAATGAATAGCGCAAGCCTTTAAACAAAGGGCAAAACAGAATCTATGAAGGAATTAAAGAACTATGGTTCTATTTTTTTAAAGACAGCAACATCGGGCGCAAAACACTTTTATTGCGATAAAGACTTTCGATTTAAAGACAGTGAGACAAAGACAGAAACACGTCCCGTGGCAACAGACACCCTGACAACCACAAAAACGATCAGGAAAAGCAAACTTGAAGCGGAAAAAAGAGTCGCGAGCCAGCCTGTAAGCCGGGTTCTGTCCAGCCTGCCAAAGCAGGCCTGGGCAGTCATTCATCTGGGATGTCTGTCACCAGACACCTCAAGCAACCTACCCGAATCCAGTGCGGGTCACACCTATAGGATTCCTATTTGGTCTTGCTCCAGGCGGGGTTTACCGTGCCATGGACTGTTACCAGCCATGCGGTGCGCTCTTACCGCACCCTTTCACCCTTACCGGCCAATTTCTTTTCAACAAACATTGAAAAGAGCACTGGCTTAGGCGGTCTACTCTCTGCTGCACTTTCCGTAGGCTTTCGCCCCCCAGGCATTACCTGGCGCCCTACCCTCTGGAGCCCGGACTTTCCTCCCTTCACTCTGATCAAACAACCAGAATAAACAGCGACTGCCCGGCCAGCTCGCGGCGGCGAATATTACTTGTGAAATCTGCAATAATCAACAGTAATAACAGTCCACTCAATTTCGGACCTGGCAACAACCGTTATCCTTATCCCCACTTGCAGCAAAAAACCACTTATGATTTGTCCCGGAATACCGTCATCATTTTACTTGGCCCGGTAAAAAGCCGCTGCCCACAAAAGCACATTTCGGGTAGCGGGCGGCGGGAAGCAGGAAGCGTCTATTGCAGGACAACTCCCGTGATCAGCAACTACTCCCCCTTCTTCATGTCCAACCCCAATTCATAGAGGTCTTTCTTTCTCAACCCGGTCAGATCAGCGACCACGGCAGCCGCTTTTTTTATGGGTAAATCCAGTAACAGACGTTGCAGCATTTTTGCAATGTCCGGGCTGATTTCAGAATCTTCTTCCTCTTTATAGCCCTCGATCAGCACCACAAACTCGCCTCGCTGCTGATTGGCATCGGATTGCAAAACGGCCTGAATCTCAGACACCGTCCCGGTCAACACGGTTTCAAAGGTTTTCGTGATTTCCCGGGCAAGAGCAATGTAACGGTCACCACCCAGCACCATTTCCAGATCTTCCAGAAGTTCCATAATACGGTGTGGCGACTCATAAACCCCCCAGGTACTGGAAAAAGCCGCCAACGATTCTATTCGCTTGCGACGCCCCGCCCCTTTCGCGGGCAGAAAACCTTCAAAATAAAAACGGTCCGTGGGCAAACCACTGACTGACAGCGCGGCGATAAATGCACAGGCCCCGGGTATGGGAACCACCCGAAATCCCGCCTCTCTCACCGACCGGACCAGATAAAAGCCAGGATCAGAAATTAACGGCGTACCGGCATCACTGATCAGGGCAATGGTTTCCCCCGCCTGCATACGTCGCACAATCATTCCGGCCTGATGTCGTTCATTGTGGTCATGACAGGGAATCAGCGGAGTATCAATACCAAAGTGATTCATCAAACGCTTACTGTGCCGGGTATCCTCTGCGGCAATAACGTCAACCTGACGAAGCACCTCTATGGCCCTGGGCGTCATATCACCCAGATTACCCATTGGTGTAGAGACTATATAAAGAAGCGAGTCAGACATGACAATAAAGAACCGGTATGAATTTTCAGGCAGTAGCTTACCATTTTGATCACGACACATCCGAAAAAAATCCAGACAGAATCAGAACTCTGATTACCATTCAGGCAGAAGACTTTAGCCCCGGCAGGGAACACATCTGCAAGGGAATAAGTCACCAGAAGCCACTGTGAACTCACGAACCCGGGTTAGTGTACGGAACTTTTTTTTAATCAATAGGTCAATGAGTGGTGAATGCTTTTTTCCACACACTGTGTTTTTCCTGCAATTACAGAGATAATCTATGATCACGGGCATTTCTACTTCCACCTGTTTAAATACTGATGCTCCCCCCACTTACCAGGAAGCCATCGATGACAGTCTTTATTCAATTGAACAGCTGGCAAGAAAATTTATTGTCAACGCCGAAGCAATTCGTAAATCCAACCAAGTGGACATTAACCAATGCAAAAAATCACTGTTTGCCAGAATGATCAAGCAATTAAATGAGCGCATCCCCAGACCTTTTATACTCCCGACTGAACTGAGCGCACTAACCAACCCAAAGAATTTTAGCCATTGCGATTGGAAAAAGTGGCAAGACAACGTCGACCAGAAGGATTTTGATAAGGGATATGGTGCCATCGAGGAAATAGGAGACAAGATCGGATCGGAGGACACAGAAAAACTTCTGTTTGCATTTTTACCAACATTGGACCCGGAGTATTATGACTTTTATTCTGTCACTTCTATTTTAAGTAAAAAGAGGCCTTTTCAGCAGGTGGCCGAGCTAATGCGATGCCGATGTATACCCGCAAAGGACTTTATTACGAAAGCCATCTCAATGGGACTCGTGGACGAAGAACTGGTTAACAAGATATACGCCCGGGGTTCTGAGGATCAAGCCAGTTCAGTAAACGACGAAACACCCGATAGCCAGCTGCCGGATTACAATACTGCATGCAACCAACTTGAGGTCGTTTCAGCCTGTGATCTGGCTGGAGAATTCATAACAACCGCTATTACCAGCGGGAGAGATACTGATGCCGATAAAATTGAACTAATGCATCAGTTTACTTCCATTCTGAATGAAACTCACAGGTGTGGTGTCAGTGTCATAGGCATTAATCCGGGGCAATTCGGCAAGAATCCGACCAAAGTGATTAAGTCAGATTGGTCAAGCTGGCAAAAGGCCGTTTATAAAGAAGTCGAAAAAAACAAAACTTGGTTACCAAGGAACGAAAAAACCATTGACAAGGTTGAAAATATATTATTAAAAAGCAACCTTGACTTTGACATCCTGTACACTGTTTTTCAGTCAAATCCGGATATTCTTGACTTGAACTTCAAACCTGAGAAAAATGTACGTTACAGTGAAGATTTACTTAAGTCATCGTTCATGTTTTGTGGAGGCACTTGTCAACCAGTAACTAAAATCATCACTGGTTTGATTGAGTCAGGCTGTTTAACCAAAAAAACCATTAATAAGATTTATTCACTGGGTATCAAATCTTAAAAATTCAGGTTACCTAGGCTGAACAAGATCGGCACTTCAGTTTAATTAAAAAACTGCTGACGTGTATCACCGACTCTGAGTTGCCCAAGATCGCTGAACAGCCTTGCTTTACTATACGACAGGAAATATTCCGCCTCTGAATTTTATCCTCTCAATGATTGCAGCCTTGGCTGGAGTTGGAAACTTTGATACCAGGGTTGTTTGTTCGCTTTTCTGAGTTGCTTGTGAGGCAATGAATATTGGGGCTTTCACTTCTACGCGGGTAGTCATTTGGTGGTCTGCCTGTGGGCAGTGAACGGTTGCCAGTGAGTAAACCGAGTAGCTTTCTCCTTTCTAAGCTGCCTGTGCGGCAGTGAACCTTTTGGCCGCTGTGTCTTCCACCGTATCTAATTTCTAAGCTGCCTGTGCGGCAGTGAACGATTGGTCCCGCACCAGTCGGGACGGCAAACATTTCTAAGCTGCCTGTGCGGCAGTGAACACGGCGGTTTGTTCGTTCGCCATGGTGATTGCTTTCTAAGCTGCCTGTGCGGCAGTGAACGCATTGCACCGGCTAAATGCTCATCGGCGTGTTTTCTAAGCTGCCTGTGCGGCAGTGAACAGTCAGTATGTGCGTATCTGTTTGCAGAGGGCTTTCTAAGCTGCCTGTGCGGCAGTGAACAGGGCTTGCATGGTTTTAGGGTCAACCCCAACTTTCTAAGCTGCCTGTGCGGCAGTGAACGGTTATTTTTTTTCATCGGGTGAAATCTGGAATTTCTAAGCTGCCTGTGCGGCAGTGAACGACTGCGAAGGCTGGGTAAGTGGGGAATACAGTTTCTAAGCTGCCTGTGCGGCAGTGAACGAACGCTTTTCCTCCGGTTGACAGCAGCCAGTTTTCTAAGCTGCCTGTGCGGCAGTGAACGTGCATCAAACTCAATCTCAAACGCCCCTACATTTCTAAGCTGCCTGTGCGGCAGTGAACCCTTTAAAAAACACATATCACAGTTTCCTAAATTTCTAAGCTGCCTGTGCGGCAGTGAACATATGCCGAAACTGGTAGCAGTTCTCTTTAGCTTTCTAAGCTGCCTGTGCGGCAGTGAACTAGATACGCACATTCAGGGAGCCTCCGCTGAATTTTCTAAGCTGCCTGTGCGGCAGTGAACGGCGGAATGCTCGCGGCCGGTGGGGTCAAGTATTTCTAAGCTGCCTGTGCGGCAGTGAACAGGATTCTGGGGGTTACTCCTACTTCGCTCTGTTTCTAAGCTGCCTGTGCGGCAGTGAACATCGAGATCGATTCGGGGCCGCGTCCTATCAATTTCTAAGCTGCCTGTGCGGCAGTGAACAATGACGATACGTTGTTAGAATCGCAGTGGGTTTTCTAAGCTGCCTGTGCGGCAGTGAACTTGATCAACGCCAAGTGTGTGAAGCAGTTTGATTTCTAAGCTGCCTGTGCGGCAGTGAACGTTACAGGCTGAATATTGCTTACGACTGGGACTTTCTAAGCTGCCTGTGCGGCAGTGAACTGACCAACAACACCACTGCCCGCCGCCGGTTTTTTCTAAGCTGCCTGTGCGGCAGTGAACCGCTTTTAACATCAATCGCCTCCCAAACATCATTTCTAAGCTGCCTGTGCGGCAGTGAACATTCAATCCATACCGTCTCCGAGTGGTCTTGATTTCTAAGCTGCCTGTGCGGCAGTGAACGAGGCGGTGGAGGTGGTTCAACAACTTGAGGCTTTCTAAGCTGCCTGTGCGGCAGTGAACCCCTTTCGGCCTCTGGTGTGAGACAGTTAGAATTTCTAAGCTGCCTGTGCGGCAGTGAACTCGTGTAAAATCACGATGTTTCACGACATACATTTCTAAGCTGCCTGTGCGGCAGTGAACCTCTTTCGGACTCTGGTGTGAGGCATACTGTATTTCTAAGCTGCCTGTGCGGCAGTGAACATTTCATCCCACACCAAAAGAGAATCCTTACATTTCTAAGCTGCCTGTGCGGCAGTGAACTCAAAAGCATGTCGTTCATGATGACTGCTGGTTTTCTAAGCTGCCTGTGCGGCAGTGAACGCAGTTATTGAGCTGTTAAAAAAACAGTTCTGTTTCTAAGCTGCCTGTGCGGCAGTGAACTACCACAGGGCCGGACGGTTGAATTGTTTGAATTTCTAAGCTGCCTGTGCGGCAGTGAACGAAAACGACCACATATTCAGATTAATTGATTATTTCTAAACTGCCTGTGCGGCAGTGAACGGGAACCGGCGTTTGTACCGCTTTTTTGAAAAATTTCTAAGCTGCCTGTGCGGCAGTGAACTCGGGGCCGGTTGAAATTAAGTTTTTACCACATTTCTAAGCTGCCTGTGCGGCAGTGAACCTGCTGAGCGCTTGTCAGAGAGCGATGAACAATTTCTAAGCTGCCTGTGCGGCAGTGAACCCTCAGTGGACACGCCATCGAGCCCCACAACATTTCTAAGCTGCCTGTGCGGCAGTGAACTAGTCGTCGATGTTCTTGACCACTGACTTTAATTTCTAAGCTGCCTGTGCGGCAGTGAACGGACATTGTAGTTTATGCCGCGCTATCGCGCTTTTCTAAGCTGCCTGTGCGGCAGTGAACTTTCGGTGCTGTCATCACTGAACAGTCATACATTTCTAAGCTGCCTGTGCGGCAGTGAACGTTTTTTTGTGTGTCGAGTCTCTTGGCTCTTTTTTCTAAGCTGCCTGTGCGGCAGTGAACGTGATGCTGCCCTATGCCACCGGCCCGGACCTTTTCTAAGCTGCCTGTGCGGCAGTGAACACTTATCCAGACCAGTCATCTCCACCATCTGATTTCTAAGCTGCCTGTGCGGCAGTGAACCGAGCCGTTGTTCCAATTGCCGCCGCGAATCGTTTCTAAGCTGCCTGTGCGGCAGTGAACTCACAGGTGAGGTTTTGTCAGCATGGGAATATTTTCTAAGCTGCCTGTGCGGCAGTGAACTTACCATCCAACGTAATCACATTGCCGGTATTTTTCTAAGCTGCCTGTGCGGCAGTGAACAACCACTCATAATTTACTCTCAGTACTTGGCATTTCTAAGCTGCCTGTGCGGCAGTGAACGCAATGTGGCCAACTACACGGCATCCGCCTCGTTTCTAAGCTGCCTGTGCGGCAGTGAACACCACGGCAGCAGCATTCACACTCCAGTAGTTTTTCTAAGCTGCCTGTGCGGCAGTGAACAACGTGACATCAAAGAAGTAGTCCTGCTCTTCTTTCTAAGCTGCCTGTGCGGCAGTGAACGCAGACTTGCCCAACAACAAAAAAGGGCAGCATTTCTAAGCTGCCTGTGCGGCAGTGAACAAAAAACCATGTTACTGGCTGATCAACCGCGCTTTCTAAGCTGCCTGTGCGGCAGTGAACAAGAATGAATACGCGCAGGACCTCTACGATAATTTCTAAGCTGCCTGTGCGGCAGTGAACGGTCGCATAACCTTGCGCTAACCGGCTTGTCCTTTCTAAGCTGCCTGTGCGGCAGTGAACCGAAGCAGCACGTTCAGCGACTGAAAGATCAATTTCTAAGCTGCCTGTGCGGCAGTGAACGTCTGGACAAAGGGCATCTGGCACCCTGGAAATTTCTAAGCTGCCTGTGCGGCAGTGAACGTGCAGTTATGCGGCGATGGGTCAGGGACTCATTTCTAAGCTGCCTGTGCGGCAGTGAACTTGCGAGTTCCACGGAATAGCTCAAAGTTAATTTTCTAAGCTGCCTGTGCGGCAGTGAACTTGAAGCTGTGCAGAAAGTAATTAGAAAATCATTTCTAAGCTGCCTGTGCGGCAGTGAACCACGTCAGTGTGTGTATCATCAGTTCCTTAGCTTTCTAAGCTGCCTGTGCGGCAGTGAACTAGACACTGCTTCCAAAGTGAAATTAGAAAGCTTTCTAAGCTGCCTGTGCGGCAGTGAACTTAAAAACCAGTTTGCCTGAGGGTTTGAGAATTTTCTAAGCTGCCTGTGCGGCAGTGAACCTGGACTTTCTATGGATCAATAATGACTACCATTTCTAAGCTGTCTGTGCGGCAGTGAACAAAATACTTTCTGACTTTATGGACGACACAGCCTTTCTAAGCTGCCTGTGCGGCAGTGAACTTATACCCGCTCGGTGAATCTCTATCTGGAAGCTTTCTAAGCTGCCTGTGCGGCAGTGAAATCCCGCCACCAAGACAAGGCACCGTTCAGCAATTTCTAAGCTGCCTGTGCGGCAGTGAAAACGCAGTTCGCCGTTTTCCTGGCTGACTTTGGTTTTCTAAGCTGCCTGTGCGGCAGTGAAACGTACTTCTTGCGACTTTCCCTGCCGGTACCATTTCTAAGCTGCCTGTGCGGCAGTGAAATTCACCGATGATGCAGTGGGCACCGTTGAACTTTTCTAAGCTGCCTGTGCGGCAGTGAAATGACGTACACCATGGCTGCGGTGGTTACCATATTTCTAAGCTGCCTGTGCGGCAGTGAAATTCACTTCTGCTTCAGTTAGTTTTTTCATAGTTTTCTAAGCTGCCTGTGCGGCAGTGAAAGCATCAACATCTTTTTCCAGCTGCTCATTCTGTTTCTAAGCTGCCTGTGCGGCAGTGAAACAAGCGGGAAATTGAACTGGATCTGTTCAGCTTTTCTAAGCTGCCTGTGCGGCAGTGAAAGGGTTCCACCGTGGGCACCTGGGACTTTAACTTTTCTAAGCTGCCTGTGCGGCAGTGAACGGTGGTTGTTTATGGTTTGCCTGAAATTGGCAATTTCTAAGCTGCCTGTGCGGCAGTGAACTAAATCCCGGCTTCGACGGTCGGGCGGGTACATTTCTAAGCTGCCTGTGCGGCAGTGAACGCTTTATTGATGAATACCCGGTGCTTACTGTATTTCTAAGCTGCCTGTGCGGCAGTGAACGTGAAAGGCAGGCGACTTTCGATAGCCACATATTTCTAAGCTGCCTGTGCGGCAGTGAACCCGGTGATTGCTCCAAGCCAGCCGATCATTACTTTCTAAGCTGCCTGTGCGGCAGTGAACCCGGCTTCCATCAGCTCATCGAGACACTTGCGTTTCTAAGCTGCCTGTGCGGCAGTGAACCTTGCCGGTGTGGTTCATGGATTTAAGACAACTTTCTAAGCTGCCTGTGCGGCAGTGAACAGTCACAGCCACAATATCGACTGGCACACACGTTTCTAAGCTGCCTGTGCGGCAGTGAACTTATTGCTCCACTGCTTCATCACTTTCTCAGCTTTCTAAGCTGCCTGTGCGGCAGTGAACTCTGTCAGCTGATCTAATTTATTTTCAATGCGTTTCTAAGCTGCCTGTGCGGCAGTGAACAGTAGTGTTTATATGGCTTGATTTTTGACAAATTTCTAAGCTGCCTGTGCGGCAGTGAACTGAACGGGTCACCTTCTGTCCCGGCAGATATGTTTCTAAGCTGCCTGTGCGGCAGTGAACATAAATTAATGAGCCAAAGAGTTAGGTCTTACATTTCTAAGCTGCCTGTGCGGCAGTGAACTTTGAAATCGGAGTGGGGGAAGTAGACAACAAATTTCTAAGCTGCCTGTGCGGCAGTGAACGACCATCCCCAGCGAACGGGCCCTGCAAAAGTTTTCTAAGCTGCCTGTGCGGCAGTGAACGGACGCCACCGAATAACCGGGCGACGCCTGCCTTTCTAAGCTGCCTGTGCGGCAGTGAACGCAGCGAAAGGGGGCGCGGATCTGTTTGGCGCTTTCTAAGCTGCCTGTGCGGCAGTGAACATAAACCGACGGTAGGTCTTGCGCACCATTTCTTTCTAAGCTGCCTGTGCGGCAGTGAACAAAGCCGGCGTCCGCCATCGTCGCCCGTATCATTTCTAAGCTGCCTGTGCGGCAGTGAACTAATCTATAACTATCTAGCAGCCAGTGATGCATTTCTAAGCTGCCTGTGCGGCAGTGAACATTCTCGAACTAATGTCTTTACTCAAGGTTTCTTTCTAAGCTGCCTGTGCGGCAGTGAACAAAGAAGCAGGCGGCAGAAATCATTTTTATGTTTTTCTAAGCTGCCTGTGCGGCAGTGAACACGTTGTGACCCTGCTTAAGCTTCGCTGGCGATTTCTAAGCTGCCTGTGCGGCAGTGAACATCAAACTTGAAGAAGCGCGGGTCTGCCCAGTTTTCTAAGCTGCCTGTGCGGCAGTGAACGCTAAAAAAGAAAAACTGGAGGGGCGAATCATTTTCTAAGCTGCCTGTGCGGCAGTGAACGCCGTGGCCATGTGGGCGCGATCCTTTGACAATTTCTAAGCTGCCTGTGCGGCAGTGAACGATCTGCCGGTCGGCCCACTCGGCCATATTCTTTTCTAAGCTGCCTGTGCGGCAGTGAACGTAGCGATAAGTACATCTGCAATCAGCTCAATTTTCTAAGCTGCCTGTGCGGCAGTGAACGGCCAGTGCTGCCTTTAAGACTTCCGCCAGCCTTTCTAAGCTGCCTGTGCGGCAGTGAACTTCATGTCGGCAACTATGCCAGGGAAGTGCAATTTCTAAGCTGCCTGTGCGGCAGTGAACTTTTATGATAATCCTGAAGATGAATTGATATATTTCTAAGCTGCCTGTGCGGCAGTGAACTTTGCAGCGTGTTCTGACCAATTACACCCGGGTTTCTAAGCTGCCTGTGCGGCAGTGAACGGTCCTGACTTCCTTAGCCTTCTCCGGGAACTTTTCTAAGCTGCCTGTGCGGCAGTGAACAATGAACGCAATATCAGTTGTATTCCTGAAGGTTTCTAAGCTGCCTGTGCGGCAGTGAACTGCGTTGTGCTGGTGGCCATGAATTGAAAGATGTTTCTAAGCTGCCTGTGCGGCAGTGAACCAATATTTTGGTTTGTACCAGTCTCATACTGATTTCTAAGCTGCCTGTGCGGCAGTGAACTGCGAGAACTGCAATGCTGGGCCGTATCAACTTTTCTAAGCTGCCTGTGCGGCAGTGAACCGGAGTGAGGTAATCGCCATCTGCACCAGATTTTTCTAAGCTGCCTGTGCGGCAGTGAACGTTGATGCTTCTCATGTCCTGCTTCGCAGTTTTTTCTAAGCTGCCTGTGCGGCAGTGAACTTATTAGAATCCGTGAAAGGGGTTGTGTTGTCTTTCTAAGCTGCCTGTGCGGCAGTGAACAACCATAAACCGTAACCTAGAGATCGTCGCTATTTCTAAGCTGCCTGTGCGGCAGTGAACGCCTTGCGCTTCCTGATCGTCCGCCCGTACCGTTTCTAAGCTGCCTGTGCGGCAGTGAACGACAGGAACCATTCCAGGCGCTCGAAACGGGTTTTCTAAGCTGCCTGTGCGGCAGTGAACAACCTGTAATGCCCAGAGCGTGTTCATCCACTTTTCTAAGCTGCCTGTGCGGCAGTGAACAAACAGTATTGGCTTCTCTGGTCAGATCTCTTTTTCTAAGCTGCCTGTGCGGCAGTGAACACAAGAGATACAACCGGCCCAGGTAACTCAATTTTCTAAGCTGCCTGTGCGGCAGTGAACCGGTTCTTGAAGGCGTCCGGGTTGGCCACGGCTTTCTAAGCTGCCTGTGCGGCAGTGAACAGGAAGGATAAACAGGGAGTAAACCAGGCTTTATTTCTAAGCTGCCTGTGCGGCAGTGAACGGAACACATCATCTTCAGTGAGCAGATCGAGGCTTTCTAAGCTGCCTGTGCGGCAGTGAACGTTTTACTTTAATCCTGATCTGGAACGTTTCATTTCTAAGCTGCCTGTGCGGCAGTGAACAGCAGTTCTGGCTCGCGGAGTTAGACCAGTACTTTCTAAGCTGCCTGTGCGGCAGTGAACGTCCCGAACCAGTATCCTCTCCCCTCCGTGTATTTCTAAGCTGCCTGTGCGGCAGTGAACTTTCACGGCAAAGGTTTAAACCGGCGTCGATGTTTCTAAGCTGCCTGTGCGGCAGTGAACTGCCGTTGCAGCTGTTGCGCCCGGTAGCTGCTTTTCTAAGCTGCCTGTGCGGCAGTGAACGACCCGAAGAACAATGCCTCCGCCATCCGTCATTTCTAAGCTGCCTGTGCGGCAGTGAACCCGTTAATCCGGTCTTGTTGATTTTTTGAGGGTTTCTAAGCTGCCTGTGCGGCAGTGAACAACTTGAGGAAAAAATCGGCCTTCTCTTCGGTTTTCTAAGCTGCCTGTGCGGCAGTGAACTGCGTTTTCAATCTGAAAAATTAATTGTCGATTTTCTAAGCTGCCTGTGCGGCAGTGAACATTCATGATCAGTAACAATAATAATCACAATATTTCTAAGCTGCCTGTGCGGCAGTGAACCTGACCCATCAAGATAATGTCCTGGCCCTCATTTTCTAAGCTGCCTGTGCGGCAGTGAACTTTGTCAAAGTGAATGACATCGGCGCTGGGACTTTCTAAGCTGCCTGTGCGGCAGTGAACCGGGCGAAACGGTATCACGAACTGGCCTGCAATTTCTAAGCTGCCTGTGCGGCAGTGAACCAGAGTTTTGAGTATAACCTCCCCCGTATTTAAAGGGATAGAACTCTAAAAAGGCTTTTTGACCCAAAAAATAACACCATCTGTAACCACTTGATTTATAAGCTCCATTTTTTTGCCCCAGAAAAAGGGTGAAATATAGAACTCAGATCAATTGAATCAATATTCACTCACCGGCACAATGCACTAAGGTTCACCCTGCCAGCTGGGCAGCATAAATTGCAAAACAAGGCAGATAAGTTGATCAAAATACAAGCAGCGTTTCCCTCTATCTCTGCTACCCATAAGCATCTGACGCGTAGAATGAACGATAGAGTTCAGCACAGGAGTATCTCACAATGGAAGTGCTGACTGATCTCAAGGCGATTCTGCATTCCAAAAGGGCCAATATCTATTACCTGGAAAAGTGCCGGATCATGCAGAAGGATGGTCGGGTGCTCTATCTCACCGAAGCCAAAAATAATAACCAGTATTGGAATATCCCCATTGCCAATACCACCTGCCTGCTATTGGGAAACGGAACCTCCATCACCCAGGCGGCTGTTCGTATGCTGGCTTCCGCTGGTGTGTTAATTGGCTTTTGCGGTGGCGGCGGTACTCCCTTACTTATGGCAAATGAAGTGGAATGGTTATCGCCGCAAAGTGAATATCGCCCCACGGAATACATGCAAGGCTGGATGCAGTTCTGGTTTGATGACCAGAAACGATTGCAGGCAGCCAAACAATTGCAGCTCGCCAGAATTCAGTTTATGAAAACCATCTGGGGCAAAGACCGGGACCTTAAGAGTGAAGGCTTTCTCGTTGATAGCATAATGCCTGAGCTTGAGAGTACTGAAAGCACAATCAACAAGGTAGGTAAAGTCAATGATTTGCTACAGGCAGAGGCCCGGCTGACCAAGACGTTGTATAAGTTTGCAGCACGGCAAACCGGTTATGGCTCATTTACCCGTGAACGCAGCGCAGAAGATCAGGCCAACAGCTTTTTGAATCATGGTAATTATCTGGCTTACGGACTGGCAGCAACCACGCTTTGGGTATTAGGTATCCCTCACGGCTTTGCAGTGATGCACGGCAAAACCCGGCGGGGAGCCCTGGTATTTGATGTAGCTGATCTCATCAAGGATACACTGGTTCTTCCATGGTCGTTTATATGTGCGAAGGAAGGTGCCACAGAGCAAGAGTTCCGGCAACAGTGTTTGCAGGCTTTTACGGATCATAAGGCCCTGGATGTTATGTTTGACCAAGTGAAAGCAATCGCCTTGAACTCTGACTGGGAGTAATCAGCCATGATGGTCACCTTTATCTCCCAGTGCGAAAAAAATGCCCTGAAAAAAACACGACGGGTTCTGGATGCCTTTGCGGATCGAATAGGTGACAACACCTGGCAAACCATTATTACTCAGGATGGATTAAACGCCGTTAAAAAACTGCTGAGAAAAACAGCGACCAAAAGCACAGCAGTCAGCTGTCACTGGCTTCGGTCACGGTCGCGCAGTGAGCTGGTTTGGGTGGTGGGCAAACGCAATGCCTTTAGTAACAAAGGCCTGGTGCCAGTCAATCAAACCCGGCGAACTCTGATTGGCACAGAGTGGGAAAACAGCTGGACTATGGCAACCTCTATACAGATTGTTGCCGTACTCGCTGCACTCCTGCATGACCTGGGTAAAGCAACGGTTGGATTCCAGCGAAAACTTAAAGAATCCGGGAATCAACAATCGGACCCTTACCGTCACGAGTGGCTATCCCTGCGCCTTTTTGAAGCACTGATTTCTGGCTGCTCGACGGATAAGGAGTGGCTGGAAAGGTTATGCAACCTTCCCGTCTATTTCAAACAGCACCCCAATTGGGTTGACTCCCTTTACAACGACTATGCACACAAGAATAGATCCAAAGGTATTGCCCATCTTCCCCCATTGGCACAACTGGTTGCCTGGTTGACGGTTACCCACCACCGACTCCCTTGTGATGACAGGCATAATTTCAGAGAAAGGGAGAAACTGCGCCATCAATCCAAATTTTTGGGACTGGATATTGCTCGCTTCTACAAACGACTGTCTGCTTATAACTACTGGGTTTTCTCGGAAAAAGCGCAAAATGAACGCAATGACGTGGGCGATTTTTGGCGCTTTTCCGCTCAGGCCACAGACAGCCTGGTGTGGCAGAAAACCGTGAAGCGCTGGGCAACTAAAGCATTAAACCATCCTCCGCTCTTGAACTTACCGGAAAAAAATAATCCACTGTTGATGCATTTGGCGCGTTTATGTCTTATGGTGGGTGACCATAACTACTCCAGCCTGCCTGCGGATGACCAACGCCGCGTCACCGGCGACCAAAGCCTTACAACGTCACTGATCGCTAATACTGATCGCCAGTCAAAACAACCAAAACAAGCGTTGGATGAGCACTTGCTGGGGGTTGCCCGGTTTACGGGTGATTTTGCGCGATTACTACCACGATTTGCCCACGAACTGCCATACCTCGAAGATATCAGCCCATTTTCCAAACGTACTTCAACGCCAAGGTTTCAGTGGCAAAACCAAAGTTGGAACCTGGTGAAAAAGCATCAGAAAGAGGCTCGTCAGCAAGGCTTCTTTGGTGTGAACCTGGCCAGCACTGGCTGTGGTAAAACCTTGGGCAATGCACGGATTATGGCCGCACTCGCTGATCCCGAGCGGGGCCCCCGCTTTACCATTGCCCTTGGCTTGCGGGTATTGACCCTTCAGACAGGGATAGCTCTGCGGGAAAGACTAAACCTGGATGATACCGAACTGGCTATCCTGGTTGGTGGTGCAGCACAACGCACACTGTTTGATTTACAGCAGCAGGCGGCAGAGGAGAATTCAGAGGATAACGGCAGTGAATCGGCCAGCGATCTGATTATCGATAAACTCGACTACGAAAACTGTGTACTGGATAAATCAACCCTGGGAACCATTATTCAAGACCCCAAAGCCAGCGACCTGCTCTATGCACCGGTGGTTTCCTGCACTGTTGACCACATTATCAGCGCCACAGAAACGCTGCGCGGTGGACGACATATTGTGCCAATCCTCCGTCTGCTGACCAGCGATCTGATTCTTGATGAGCCGGATGACTTTGATCAAAATGACCTGCCTGCCCTGAGTCGTCTGGTGCATATGGCAGGTATGATGGGGAGTAATGTCCTGCTCTCTTCGGCAACCCTGACACCCGATCTGGTTCAAGGGCTCTATGTAGCCTACCAGAAAGGTCGCCAGCTATGGCAGCTCAACCAGAATGGGAAAAGCACAGGGGTCTACTGTGCATGGTTTGATGAATTCCACCAGCATATTGAGCCATGCAGTAACGAACAAACCTTTGCCGAACGCCATACACAATTCACTCGCAAGCGTATTAAAGCGTTGAACGCGCTGCCACCGAAACGTGTGGGAGAGATTCTGCCCACAGCACTTCCCCGGGCAACTGAGGAGGAAAAAATTCACAACCGCACTCTGGCCCAAATTATTACCGATGCCTGTACGCGCCTGCACAATAACTACCATGAAACCTGCCCTGCAAGTGACAGAACCGCCAGTGTTGGACTGATACGGATGGCCAATATTGATCCGATGGTTGATCTGGCCAGGGCACTGTACCAGTCACCGTTGCCAAAGAATATCCAACTACACATCTGCTGTTATCACGCCCGTCAATTGCTCTTTTTACGCAGTCGGCTGGAACATAAGCTGGATCGCATTCTTAACCGGAATAATGGTAAGAATCTGTTTGACCATCCGGAAATTACCAACGCCGTTCACAGTGGTGATAAAAAACATCATATTTTTATCGTTCTCGCCACAGCCGTTGCTGAAGTGGGTCGGGATCACGATTACGACTGGGCCATTATTGAGCCATCATCCATGCGCTCAATCATTCAGCTGGTTGGGCGAGTCTGGCGACACCGACCAGACAAGGTAGTGACCGAAGCCAATGTGCTGATTCTTGATAGCAATATCAAAGCCCTGCAGGTCGGGAGTACTTTGGGGGTCGGCGTCCCCGTCTTCCTGCGGCCCGGATTTGAGAGCAACAACCATCTTCTCAATAGTCATCGCTGCTCCGATGACCTGATTACTGATCAGCAGCTGGCCAATATCAATTCGATGCCCCGAATAGCCAGGCCCGATCATCTCCAGCCAACCCAACGGCTAGCCGACCTTGAACACGCGGTTATGGCTGATCTGCTCAACGCAACGGGTACCAACGTTGTCAATGCCTTCTGGCAGCACAACAGTGCAGCACAGGCCAACACCCACATGCAGCGGGCGACGCCATTTCGGTTCGATCCGATACCGCAAGTTGATGTTGTTGCGGTACCTGACGAGGACTGCTGTTCAGGTATTCGATTCCGTTACGCAGAAAAAGCCTGGGAGAATCCCTTAGGGCAGGACAGTATAAACAGCAAGTTTGCTTATCAGGAATTTGTACCGGAAAGTACCACAAGCCAGCCTTGGCTGGTCAGTGATTTTCACACGGCACTGGATGATCTCTGTGCACAACTGGGTAACGAATCATCACTTAAGACGGCTATCCGCTTTGCTTCTATACGGTTGGCTCAAGAGAGGAGCTGGTGCTTCCATCCATGGTTTGGGTTCTGGCCGAACTAAGTCATACAAAAAAGGGCTTCTACCAAAAAGCCCTTCAGGAGTCTGCCTGTTCGGCAGTAATTTGTGCATAAAGAACCGCACTTGCATTTTGTAATTTATAAGCTGCCTACTCGGCAGAGAGTGAGAGCCTACCACCATAAAAATTTGTAGGTCTTTATAAATTTATTTTGAACACTTACACGGCAAAAATAATTTGCCATACGTCAATCCTTTTGAACAACAAGTTGAGGTGAAGAGAAGCAATGGAGTCAATCACACGTGATGACGTCATCCAGGCTATTGATCAGTATCTTAGCGAGCAGCTCCAGAGCAAGCTGGAGCCAGAACAGAAGAAACTGGACAAGGCAGAGCCTGGCAGCGATCAAGCACAAAAGATTAGCGATAAAATAACCGATTTCATAAATCGCTATGACAGAGCTAACTGGATGGAGACACTCGCGAACAAATATACCGGGCAAATCAAATTCGGAACCCACATATCCAAAGGAGTTCACCCCGATTCCAAAGGGGATAATATAAACTTCAGGCCTTCCTCAACTCTGCCTGCCGGTATTGTCGGAACCCAGTGCTTATCAGCCTCAGCATTAGATGCCAACGGCAATGCCGCTGCCTTACCATTAGTCGCTTTTTTTAACATCTCAGTAAAAGGTGTCCTCCTACGGGATCTAATCCTTGCACACCACCGCGGTCTGGAGAGAACCTTTGCTACTGATCCGACACTTTCTGCTCAATATCAGCAGAAATTTTATTCCTCTCTGGCTGCACAAACAGATTCACCCACAACCTCAGGTCGCAACAAACAGTTACTCTGGCCCCGAAATAATGCGATTGCAGACGATAGCTATCATTGCCTGGTGCCATTGCACCCCTCGGCACTGATCAACAACGTTTCTGGCACGATATACAGTAAACGCTTCAGCGAAGAGTACAAAAATGCCCGGGACAATCGCAAAAAAAAGAGCGTTGAGCAGAAAGCCTATGTTTCTGTAATATCCCTGGCAGCACTTAAAATAGGTGGTTCAAATCCGCAAAACATTAGTTCTCTCACCAGTAAACAGCGTGGTGTTAACCTGCTCCTTGAATCCCTGCCACCCACCTATTCCCGACAGCAAGATTTTTCTCTAAGCAAACGACAAGAAAGCTTCTTTAGCAAGAGTCTGGCTTATCACTGTTATGAAGCTCTGCAGATGCTGTATGCAGTCATCGAGGCTGCCGACAGCAACAAGGATATCCGCGATCAGCGCAAGGAGGCTCTCGGCCTTATTCTTGGCCAGATTCTGCAAATGGCAGCCTATGTACAACAAAGTTTTCCTGCAGGATGGAGTGAAAAATACCAGCTAAAAATGGCACACAAACTCTGGCTTGATCCTCTGCGGGCAAACCAGGAGGGTCAAACCGCCTTTAAACAACAGAGGGAAAGAGGTGAATGGGTCCAGAGCGTTATGCAGGATTTCGCACTCTGGTTGAATAATCTGCTGCAAACCAGATTCAAAAAACAGGCCACAGACTTTGACGATGTGGAATTCAGAGAATGGCGACGGGAAATGGAAGCAACCATCAAAGCCAGCCAGCGAAATAATGCGGGGGTATTTTCATGAGTGATGTGGACTTCTACCTGCATATTTCCCAGATCAAGGTACAAGGTGCCAACGCTATCTCCGGCCCCCTCAGTTATGGCTTTCCTGCCCTGACTGGCTTTTTGGGTGCTGTTCACGCCCTTGAACGTAAAATCCGGTTTCCTGTCAGCCTGATGTTTGACGGCGTATTGATCGCCAGTCATGAGTGCCGGGTAAGACGGTATCGTCCCCATGCGTTTAGTGATTACACATTCAATCAAAGCCGCAACCCAATCAGGAAAAACGGAGAGACTGCAGCAATAGTCGAAGAAGGCAAGGTTGATATGACCATCAGCCTGGTTCTCCCCATACGCTGTGCCGACTACGATGACGAAGACTGGCTTAATGACAATGAGCAAGCGTTTTGTCACTGGGTCAGCCAAACCCTGCAGCAACAGAGAATGGCCAGTGGCAGTGTGTTTGGTATCAAATCGGTTGAGCTGGTACCGGCAGAAAATCTGGATCAACTAAAAGCCCGCCTGGCACCGGCCTTTATTCTTGTGGAGGCCCGTCAGGAACTGATAGAGATTACCAGGCAGCTACAACAGCAATCACCCGATGCAACCGCTCTGGATGCACTTCTCGAAACGGCGATATTGCATCATATTCCCGAGCAGCGGCCCACCAGGGGTGAAGACAAAGAACCAACCGTGCACTGGAAGACGGCCAGTGTCAAACATGGTCGTGGCTGGCTGGTGCCGATATCGGTCGGCTATCAGTCAATCTCACCGCTTTTTGAACCGGAAGCTATGCAACATAGCCGGGCTCCCTACTACCCAAGCCAGTATGTCGAGACACTCTACAGCCTTGGCCGCTGGGTTTTCCCTTATAGCCTCAACTCACTGGATAATGCCTTCTGGCGGATGAACAGCGGTGAAAACGGCTTGTACTTGATTGAGCAAAATGGCAATTGATATCAAAGGAGTTATGCAATGACTAAATTAACAACAGCCTCAGTTCTCGCCTTCGAACGTAATCTGGATATCTCCGATGGGGTGTTCAGTCAGTTCAACAGTGAACTGGAGCACCCTCAGGAGTCTGTGATTGCCATTCGCACCAAATCCATTCGGGGCACCATCTCCAATCGCCTGAAAAATAAGGATGCCAGCGACCCGGCCAAACTGGACGCAAAAATTCAGGTACCTAACCTGCAAACCGTCGATGTAGCCATGTTGAATAATGACAATGACACTCTCAAGGTCAACTTCACCTGCAAGGTTATCCCTTTTGATGGCACCCCCAGTGTCTGTAATAACCAACCCTATCAGGCCAAGGTGAAAGAAGTTGTTGCTCAATATATTCAGGAGCATGGTGTAGAAGAACTGGCAAGGCGGTACGCAACCAATATTCTTAACGCCCGCTGGCTGTGGCGTAACCGTATCGGCAGTGAGTCGGTTTCAGTCATTGTGCGCTGCAAAATTGATGGCACAGAGAAGAGTGTTGCCATCGATAATGCCCGTCAACTGAGCTTGCAGAATTTTGATCACCAGTCCGATGAAATCACCACTGTTGCTCAATGGATAGCTTCTGGTCTGCGTGGTGAGCATTTTATTCTTCTCAATATTGAAGCTCATGCCCGCCTCGGCTTTGGTCAGGAAGTTTACCCTTCTCAGGAGCTGGTACTGGATACAGGAAAAACCAAGAGCAAGGAGCTCTATGTTGTCAATGAATCCACTCGTCAAGCAGGCATGCACTCGCAAAAAATCGGTAATGCTATTCGCACCATTGATACCTGGTACAGTGACGATGCGATAATGCCTATTGCCATTGAGCCCTATGGCTCTGTAACAACCCTGGGCATGGCGTTCCGGCAGCCAAAGGTAAAGATGGATTTCTACAGCCTGTTTGATAACTGGGTACTCAAGGATAAAGAACCTTCTGTAGAGCAACAGCACTATGTAATGGCTATCCTGATCCGTGGTGGCGTCTTTGGTGAATCCGGCAAGGAGTAATTATGGACAGCTACTGTGAGCTCAAAGCACTGCCCAACCCAGAGATTATCCAGTCTGCTGTGGTATCGGCACTCATGCAGGCACTGCACTCGTTGCTGCCGACCTATGAGGGACGAATCGGTCTTGCTTTCCCAGCCTACGGACAACAGCGCACACTGGGTGGCATAATACGTATCCTTGGCAAAAAGGCGGATATTGATGCTTTCCATTCGGTGCTTGCTAACCATTTAGTTATCCGGGATTACGCTCTGCTGACACCTGTCAGTGGGATACCTGAAGGGATCTCTAAACACAGCTGCTACTCTCGAAAGCAACCTAAGGGCAACAGCCGTTACCAGAGGCAAAAAAAGCGCCACCTTGAGCGGGGAACCTGGTCAGAGGCATTGGAGCAGGCTATGCATGCACAAATCTCGAAACCACTGCGTCTTCCTCATGTTGGCCTGAAGAGCAGCAGCAACGGGCAAAGTTTTCTGCTGTTTATAGAGCGCCATAACAAAGCCAAGGCTGAAGATGGCCAGTTTAACAGCTACGGCCTGGCTTTGGATCACGCCACTGTTCCTGAGTTCTAGTGCAGAAAAGCGCTAATGCCCATACACACTCCCATGCTTGCGTGGGAGTGCATACCGGAGCCTTTTGAATGTGGAACAATCCGTTTCTACCCGGAATCATGGAAGTTAAACGGAGGTTCTAATTTGTACAGTGGTTCGGTATGCATTCTCAAGGGAGTCCGTGGGAACATGTTCGGAGGGATTGAACAGCCTCAAGACCTTGGGAATGAGGGTCTGTGTGCATAACAAAGCCTGGCCACATTAGTACCCATAGGAAGCTGCTGTCACCAGCGGCACTCAAAGACCCTTTTTTTTCGCTCTCTAAAAATATACTTACAATCAATGATTTAAATTCACTCTAAAAAATAGGGTGACACTCCCTTTTTTCGATGGAACCCTTGCAGCAACTACTCTTTGTGCATATTGTCTTTGGTTCACTGCCGCACAGGCAGCTTAGAAAGTCAAGCCAAAGCGTTTCCCTGTATAGTCTCGGTTCACTGCCGCACAGGCAGCTTAGAAATAGAAGCTGAAAACCAGCATGGCGACGTGTACGTTCACTGCCGCACAGGCAGCTTAGAAAATTAATGAACGGCCAGCACTCCCCAACCTTTCGTTCACTGCCGCACAGGCAGCTTAGAAATTGGTGTGGCGGATCTGTCCACCGCTCAAATCGTTCACTGCCGCACAGGCAGCTTAGAAATGTTTCATTTCCTGATCGTTCATCCATCCCCCGTTCACTGCCGCACAGGCAGCTTAGAAATGTTTCATTTCCTGATCGTTCATCCATCCCCCGTTCACTGCCGCACAGGCAGCTTAGAAATGAACTTCCCTTTAACCGGGCGAGCGTTCTTCGTTCACTGCCGCACAGGCAGCTTAGAAACAAAGCATCCGGCGGCAGTTATATGAGCCGGGTGTTCACTGCCGCACAGGCAGCTTAGAAAGGTCGAAAGAATAAGGACATATGCCAGTGGGGGTTCACTGCCGCACAGGCAGCTTAGAAATCGACCATGGCTGAGAAAAAAGAAGGGAAGGAGTTCACTGCCGCACAGGCAGCTTAGAAATAAGCCCGAAGTTGCAGAAATTCCACCACCCCGTTCACTGCCGCACAGGCAGCTTAGAAACAGCGGCTCCAGAGCAACAGACCGCTGTTAATTGTTCACTGCCGCACAGGCAGCTTAGAAAGTAGCGGAATCCAAAACCCTGAGTAAAAACATGTTCACTGCCGCACAGGCAGCTTAGAAATGATGAAAGCTCTGCCGGTCTCTGTAAAGTTAGTTCACTGCCGCACAGGCAGCTTAGAAAATGTAGGTTTTTATCTGTGGCGCAAACAGTTTGTTCACTGCCGCACAGGCAGCTTAGAAAGCTAAACCGGACTGCGCCGGTTAGCTGTCGGTGTTCACTGCCGCACAGGCAGCTTAGAAATCAACGCCTTCAGAAAAGGCAAGCAACGCTACGTTCACTGCCGCACAGGCAGCTTAGAAAACCGGAGCCTTTACCACTATCACCCATAGCTTGTTCACTGCCGCACAGGCAGCTTAGAAATGTTCCAGGCGGATAAGTCTGGTGCCGGTAACGTTCACTGCCGCACAGGCAGCTTAGAAATGCGGCGCGTACCGCTTGATGTTTTTTTGGTTGTTCACTGCCGCACAGGCAGCTTAGAAATTTTCCAAAGGTATTGTATGAGTCAGGACACCGTTCACTGCCGCACAGGCACCTTAGAAAAGTGTGCGCGCCAATCCTTGCCCCCGGCTGATGTTCACTGCCGCACAGGCACCTTAGAAAAGTGTGCGCGCCAATCCTTGCCCCCGGCTGATGTTCACTGCCGCACAGGCAGCTTAGAAATTCAACTTCTCTTTCACATACTCATGGATCTTGTTCACTGCCGCACAGGCAGCTTAGAAAACAGAGAGACCGGCACCGGCGGCCATTACCGCGTTCACTGCCGCTCAGGCAGCTTAGAAAGATGAGCCAGGGCGAACCTGATGATTTGTTCTGGTTCACTGCCGCACAGGCAGCTTAGAAAACTTTGGTATATGAAGATTTATCTAATGAGCCGTTCACTGCCGCACAGGCAGCTTAGAAATTTAGGCATTGCCTAATTTCTGTGGTTGATTGGTTCACTGCCGCACAGGCAGCTTAGAAATGCCAGTTGTCGCTCACTTCCCTTTGCTCCTTGTTCACTGCCGCACAGGCAGCTTAGAAACGTCTGAGCTATCGACAATATCAATCACCAGTGGTTCACTGCCGCACAGGCAGCTTAGAAAGTAAAGAAGCCAGGCGGGAGATTGAACAGGAGGTTCACTGCCGCACAGGCAGCTTAGAAAAAGCCCCATGGCGACACTGCCTAAAGCGGTCAGTTCACTGCCGCACAGGCAGCTTAGAAAAACGGCAAGACCAAGCCCTTGATGATAGACCAGTTCACTGCCGCACAGGCAGCTTAGAAAGGATCAATAACGCGGCAGTACGGGAAGCCTACGTTCACTGCCGCACAGGCAGCTTAGAAAACTAAAGACGAGCTGCTGCAATTTGCCCAGGCGTTCACTGCCGCACAGGCAGCTTAGAAAACTAAAGACGAGCTGCTGCAATTTGCCCAGGCGTTCACTGCCGCACAGGCAGCTTAGAAAAAATAGTCTGGGTCATCCAGATCAGTGCTGCTGTTCACTGCCGCACAGGCAGCTTAGAAACGATTAAAGAGAGCTTGTCGTAAGCCTGGTTGGTTCACTGCCGCACAGGCAGCTTAGAAAATGACCCAGACCAACGCCGAAGGGATTGTGGTGTTCACTGCCGCACAGGCAGCTTAGAAATCGCAATACTCCCGCAGAGCTTCCACCGCTTCGTTCACTGCCGCACAGGCAGCTTAGAAACATCAACAGTGACAAACCGACACCCAGAGTCCGTTCACTGCCGCACAGGCAGCTTAGAAATGGAATCACAGGTGGAGCAGGAAAGCGCGGAAGTTCACTGCCGCACAGGCAGCTTAGAAAACCAAATCAAACCCCTTTGACCGGGTAATCAGGTTCACTGCCGCACAGGCAGCTTAGAAAAGTCATCCTGGTTAAACGGCCATGGAATAACAGTTCACTGCCGCACAGGCAGCTTAGAAACATAAAACACGAGTATTTATAAATTTTAACTGGTTCACTGCCGCACAGGCAGCTTAGAAAGAAACTCCATCAACCTAATGAAGCTGAAAAGTGTTCACTGCCGCACAGGCAGCTTAGAAACGTCAGTCAGTCCGGGCTGAGTCGTTATGCCAGTTCACTGCCGCACAGGCAGCTTAGAAAGGTAATGTCCAGCAATGCACCATCCCCCCAATGTTCACTGCCGCACAGGCAGCTTAGAAAGCAAGAGCCTGGGAGGTGTGCTGTGAGCGGTAGTTCACTGCCGCACAGGCAGCTTAGAAACTGGCTTTTTGTTCCTAACGAGCCTTATCCCTGTTCACTGCCGCACAGGCAGCTTAGAAATTTAACGCCATCGATAGCGCTTTTTGTCTGCCGTTCACTGCCGCACAGGCAGCTTAGAAAAGACCGGCATTCGAGCCGTTGTTCCAGTTGCCGTTCACTGCCGCACAGGCAGCTTAGAAAAGTTCCATAACACTCGTAGCATTCCCGCTTCCGTTCACTGCCGCACAGGCAGCTTAGAAATGACCTCTTTCAGACCGCAGGGCGTTTTACACGTTCACTGCCGCACAGGCAGCTTAGAAAGGAACCCCACGACGTAGACGTAGAAACCGCGCCGTTCACTGCCGCACAGGCAGCTTAGAAAATTATCCCGGTATTGTCACCGGGCAGTTATGCGTTAACTGCCGCACAGGCAGCTTAGAAAATGTAGCGTTCAAGGTCTATGAAACTGACAAGGTTCACTGCCGCACAGGCAGCTTAGAAATAGGACATTCCTTTTCCGGTTTTGATTTTGTTGTTCACTGCCGCACAGGCAGCTTAGAAAAGCAGAGCCAGACGTATGAAGCGATCAGTGACGTTCACTGCCGCACAGGCAGCTTAGAAATTGGGCTCTACTAATCGAACCAGCAGGCTGGTTGTTCACTGCCGCACAGGCAGCTTAGAAATGCAAATGACCGAATCAATAGAGATGACAACGGTTCACTGCCGCACAGGCAGCTTAGAAACGAAACATTTAAAGGTGGATGGGATTTTTACGGTTCACTGCCGCACAGGCAGCTTAGAAATGCCGGATGGATGGCTTTATCGAGTTCGGCGAGTTCACTGCCGCACAGGCAGCTTAGAAAGCTACCAATAGGGTTAAGGCATACGCTTACACCGTTCACTGCCGCACAGGCAGCTTAGAAAAGATGGAGCCTGCTACCCATGATGATATCTGGGTTCACTGCCGCACAGGCAGCTTAGAAACGTTACGGCATGGTAGCCAACCCTTACGTTTCGTTCACTGCCGCACAGGCAGCTTAGAAAACTGAGTCAATTTGTAAGAAGGCACGTTCTTCGTTCACTGCCGCACAGGCAGCTTAGAAAACTAGGGCTGACGTGGGGCTGAACAACGTTGAGTTCACTGCCGCACAGGCAGCTTAGAAATTCCCAACAATCCGGTTTGTATTCTGCTATCAGTTCACTGCCGCACAGGCAGCTTAGAAATGTTGGGCGCTGATTACGCCGAAGCCGCCGAGGTTCACTGACGCACAGGCAGCTTAGAAAGTCAAAGTGATCACCCAGGGTGATGCTGGTGTGTTCACTGCCGCACAGGCAGCTTAGAAAGACATTATCCAAATGCTTCATATTGCGATACCGTTCACTGCCGCACAGGCAGCTTAGAAAGTTAACAACTTGCAGGAACTTCGCCAACAGGCGTTCACTGCCGCACAGGCAGTTTAGAAATGCTTACGAATGCTCTCAATCAGCGCCATTGAGTTCACTGCCGCACAAGCAGCATAGAAAACCACATCGAAGTTGTTGGCCAGCAATTCAAGTCCACTGTCGCAAAGCCACCCCCAAAACAAGACAAACGCCCCACCACTATCAACAACTTTTGGGATATAGAGGGATGTTTACCCCTCTCCCCACAACACCATAAATGGAACCAAATAATCATATTGAGGTCGAAAGGCGGTGTTTATAGTCCAAGTGTGCAGGGTTTATCTTGAAAGCAACAGCATCAACCTACTCTCACCCAAAGCCTGTTTTCCGGGTCGGTCAACAAACCGGTTCCAGCGGGATTCCTGCCCCCTCCGGCAGCACATTCATCGGTAAAAGAATATCAAATCTTCAGTCTCACAGAGGGAGAAAAACTACCCCGGATGAAGGCAAATGGATTGAGGATGCCTTTTGGAAAAGAAAATCATTAAACGGGCGTCAAGTCACCTCGGCTGTAGTGCTTCAAGCTTATTATAAATATGACAAGAGCTCTCTAAGGTCTGGCCTCTTCCTGCAAAAACTTTGCTTACAGAATATTCAATATGGCAATAAAAAGATTACCACAGATCAGGTCATGCAAGAATTCAACCGGGAACCAAGTCGAAACGATAAGCAGCAATTAGCGATAGCTCGCTTCAAAGCGGAATGTTGCCTGAGGGGTCTGTTGTTGAATAGTCAGGAGGTCACACCGGAAGCAGTGGTTGAAGGTTATCAGGCAGCCAAAGCCACACTGGAGCTCGCCCGTTTCAAGCAAGAATGTTGCCTGAAGCAGCTGCCGTTAAATGGCAGGGAAGTCACCCTGGATGAGGTGATTAAGAGTTTCCCGGTTAGTCCGGAAGGCAGACTGGGGATAGCGCGCTTCATCGAGAAATATTGCCTGAGTGGGCTGGCGTTGGATGGCCAGCACGTCACGCCGGATACCGTGGCCAAGGGTTATCTG
The DNA here is from genome assembly GCF_017744175.1 of Thalassotalea sp. G20_0. Lineage (NCBI taxonomy): Bacteria > Pseudomonadati > Pseudomonadota > Gammaproteobacteria > Alteromonadales > Colwelliaceae > Thalassotalea > Thalassotalea sp. G20_0. The sequence goes on from NZ_JAGHQV010000017.1 coordinate 92,650, forward strand.
ACAATCAATGCAACACTGGAGCTGACGCGCTTCAAAGAGATATGTTACCTGAAAGGCCTGCCGTTGAATGGCCAGCAGGTCACACCGGACGAGGTGATTAAGGATTATGAGACAGCCGGGGCAGTACTGGAGCTGGCACGTTTCAAAGCGGAATGTTACCTGAAGGGCTTGTCTTTAAATGGCCAGGAGGTCGCTCCGGGGGCAATAGCCGGGGATTTTCAGGCAGCCAATACAACACTGGACCTGGCACGCTTCAAAGAGGATTGTTGTTTCAGGGGCCTGACGTTGAATGGCCAGCAGGTCACACCGGATGCGGTGGTTAAGGATTTTCAGGCAGCCAGGGCAACTCTGGAGCTGGTGCGCTTCAAAGCAGAATGTTGTCTGAAAGGTCTGCCGTTGCATGGCCATCATGTCACACCGGATGAGGTGGACAAGGAGTTTCCGGACAGCCCGGCAGGCAAACTGGGCAAAGCACGCTTCAAAGAGGCATGTTGCCTGAGGGGCCTGCTTTTGCATGGCCAGCAGGTCACACCGGATGAGGTGGTCAGGGACTTTCAGGAAATCAGGGCAACAGTGGAATTAGTGCGCTTCAAAGCCGAATGCTGCCTGAAAAGCCTGTCATTGAATGGCCAGCCAGTCACACCGGATGCGGTGGTTAAGGATTTTCAGGCCGCCAAATTAATACTGGAACTGGCCAGCTTTAAGGGACAATGTTGCCTTTTGGGCCTGGCGCTGAATGGTCAGCAGGTCAAACCGGATTCAGTGGTTAAGGATTATCAGGCCGCCAGGGCCACACTGGAACTGGCACGCTTCAAAGCAGAGTGTTGCCTGAGGGGCCAGCTGTTGAATGGCCAAAAGGTTGCACCGGATGAGGTGATGAAGGATTTCCCGGATTGTCCGGAAGGCAGACTTGAGGCAATGCTCTTTAAAGAACAATGTTGCCTGAATGGCCTGGCGTTGAATGGCCAGCAGGTCATGCCGGATGCGGTGGTTAAGGACTTTCAGACAGCCAGGTCGACACTGGAGCTGGCACGTTTCAAAGCGGAATGTTGCCTGAGAGGCCTGTTGTTGAATGGCCAGCAGGTCACACCGGATGAGGTGGTCAAGGGTTTCCCGGTTAGTCCGGAAGGCAAACTGAGAATGGCGTATTTCAAAGCAGAATGCTGCCTGAGGGGCTTACCGTTGGGTGGCCAGCAGGTCTCACCGGATACAGTGATTAAACACTATCAGGCACTTCAGGCCAAACTGGAGTTATCGTACTTCAGAGCGGCATGTTACCTGAAAGGCCTGCCGTTGAGTGGCCAGCAGTTCACACCGGATGAGCTGGACAAGCACTTCCCGAATAGTCTGGAAGGTAAACTGGGGATAGCGCGCTTCAAAACAGCATGTTTCCTGAGGCACCTCCCGTTGAATGGCCAGCTGGTGACACCGGATGAGGTGGTTAAGGGTTACCGTGCCGTCAGGGCAACCCGGGAGCTGGCACACTTCAAAGCGGAATTTTGTCTGAGGGGCCTGCCGTTGAATGGCCAGCTGGTCACACCGGATGAGGTGGTTAAGGAATATGAACGGGGAGGCTGGTTACATGATCGAGATTTTTTTTATTCTCATCTGCCATTGCCTGCAAAATCTGAGTTAACTTTAAGTATTTCATGATTTCTTGAAAGTAACGCCAGTTATCGATAATGAGACTTACTAGAAGTAGACTGCCGCTCATTAACTACGTTTTGTTGCAGCAAAGAGTGGTATATTTGATGCCCTCTCCCAACATAAACGGAACCTGATAGTTATATTGAGGTCAAATGTCGTTATTTGTAGTCAGGGGGTTATTTTGCAAGCAACAGCCTCAGCTTACTATCACCCGGGGCCTGCCAGCCGGGTTGATCAACAAGCCGGTTCAAGCCGGTTTCCTGACCGCTTCAACAGTACCTTTAACGGTAAAAGAGTCACCAGCCATCAGTATTATGGAGGTACCGCCGTTCCCCTGGATGGCAAAGATGTTGAGGATGCCTTTTGGGAAAAAAAACCATTACAAAAACGTAAAGTAACCCCGGCTGATGTGCTTACCGTTTACGGAATGGACAGCAGTTCTCTTAGAAGCGGCTTCTTCCTGCAAAAGCTCTGCTTACGGCACGTGCGATGTAACAGAAGAAAGATTACTCCGGATCAGGTCATTCAGGAATTCACCCGGATGCCAGACCGAAATCATAAGTACAAATTAGCGATAGCGCGCTTTCTGGATCAATGTTGCCTCAGAAGACTGCCGTTGCATGGTCAACAGGTCACACCGGATGCGGTGGTTAAGGGTTATCAGGCAACCGGGGCAGCACTGCCGCTGGCGCGCTTCATAGCGGAATGTTGCCTGCGGAGGCGGCCACTGAATGGCCAGCCGGTCACTCCGGATATGGTGGTTAAGTGTTTTCAGGCCGCCTGGGCACCTCTGGGGGTAGCGCGCTTCAAAGCAGAATGTTGCCTGAGGAGGCTGCCGCTGAATGGTCGGCCGGTCACTCCGGATGCGGTGGTTAAGGATTTCCGGGCCGTCGGGGCCACATTGGAGGAGGCACGCTTCAAGGCAGAATGTTGCCTGAGACATCTGCCCTTGAATCGCCAGACGATCACTCCGGATGAAGTGGTTAAGAATTATCAGTCAGTCGGGGCAACACTGGAAGTGGCACGCTTCAAAGAGACATGTTGCCTGAGAAATCTGCCATTGAATGGCCAGCCGGTCACTCCGGATGCGGTGGTCAGGGAATATGAACGGGGTGGCTGGTGGCGCGAAAGAAATATTTTTTGTTCCCAGCTGGAATTGAGTACAAGAGAATCGAAAATTCCTGCCCGGATAACAAGGAGGTAATCAGAAGCGTTTAGTTTTAACCACCAGCAAAAACACTCCTGCCTGTTCCAACACTACCGGCCCTGCTTTTAAGGGAAGGCAGTGTTGCATAGGAATCTTTATCGCTGACCAGCATATAAGCACCACTGGGCCTTATTCCCGTTCGCCTGGCGTAGGCTTTCACGGAAGGGTAGTTGATTCCTGTGTCCGGATTATAACAACTGCCATCTGGCCGCTGCATAATATAGTGATCCCGCCGGACTTTGAGACCATGATCATCCAGGCCGAGCATGGAGTAATTGCAAACATGTACCAGCAGCCGCTCATTCTGGCACAACCTCGGCGGTGAAGTGCGATGCACCGGACAATATTGTTTAATTTCTCTCCAGTTGACAGGATCTCTCTGCCCAAAATACCACTCGGTAAGCCATGATGAGCAATAGAAGCGACTATCAAGCCCAAGCAGTCTGGCAGCATTCCTGATACCCACAGGACCGGAAGCAGGGCCGTTATTCAGGTCTCCCAGAAGATCAGGCTGCAACTCCCCATTACCGCTGACCAGCCTGCCGGTAATTGCATAAATCGCCGCCTCAGCACTTCTGTCGAGAATGGACTGGCCATTAAATTGATAGAGTCTGTTGTTGGGTATTTGATTTATACCAAGCTCATAAGCTGCTTGCTGCAGGCACCTTGCCGCACAGCTATTGTGATACTGTTGCTTTGGCAAGGTATCGAAGTGGTTTGCACCAACCAATGTTACGCGCCTGCTGCCCAGGTAAGACTTGATAAATCTGGCATCACGCAAATCCCAGATTTGCCTGACCACATTGGATTCCGGCACCGTCACTTTCCAGCGAAACAGCCAATAGGCAAACCCTTTAAGCCTGCCCAATCCCTTGCCGGTATTGTAGATACAGGATGCAGCATCACGACCGGAAAACTGCACATAACCTTCACTGATAGCAACACCCATATTTTCTTCCCTGAATAGCTGTCACAACCCAACAGTGGTTGGGCATTTGGAGTATCTTACTTCGTCATCACCAAAACTTGAGTGACGAAGCAGCAAGCAAACCTGACAATTACTTAACCACCGGCCCCGCTCCACCCGGGTATGCACTGCGATCACAGATTAATAAAGCTACGCCTGTGTATGAGTAACCACTGGACTGACTGTACTGTTCAAGACTTTTATAGAGAGCGGCATCCTTGGGGTCATAACAGCTGCCATCGGGCCTCTCCATAAGCCAATGAAGCGCTGTTGTATCTTCGCGTCTTACCGCATGAATGCATCGCTCATTCAGGCTTAATTTTGGTGGCGAACTGTTTTTTACAGGGCAAAGCGCTGAAGCCCTGCCCCATTCTTTGGGGTAACAAAGCTTCAGATAGTACTTCAAAAGTAGTGAAGAGCAATAAAACCGGCCATCAAGCCCCAACTCCCTGGCAGCAGCCAGCATTCCATCAGGTAAGCTATAACCGCCATACTTTGGAGACGTTAACTGCCGCTTCATGGTGTCATCAAGCAACCGGCCTGAAATACCATAAATCGCTTCTTCAGCACTGTCGTCTGCAATACTTTGCCCCTGAAATTTATATATCTCCTTGTCAGGAAGATGGCTGACACCAAGGTCGAATGCAGCCTGTCTTAAAGCCTGGGCACCACAGCTATTACTATATTGTGATTTTGGCAGTTGCGTTACCATTTCAGGAACCTTTGTCACAACCCGGGATTGCAAAAACGAATGGATAAAATAAGATTCTCTGTATGCCCAAATCATATTGTGCAGCTCCTCGGCCGGACGCGTCACCTTCCAGCGAAACAGCCAGTAGACCGCCCCGAGCAAACAGGACAACCCTGATTTTGTATGGTAAAAATATGACGCAACATCCCTGCCGGAGATCTCCACGCTGGTATCGCCAACTACGCTCATTGCTTCTCCAAACGCTTATGTGAAACAGCACGTAATAATCGATTCACAACGATTCTAATAGTTTTGATGGATAGAAAGCATAACAGGAAGGCAAGAATGGCTAACACTCATTCACTGAACGTAAGTATCACTGTGCCTCCGGCAAAAGGGGAAACGGTATAAATTCGAACCAACAATAGCCATAACCTATAGTGTCGATTCCATGGCCTGTGTACAATCGAAGCTATTAACAAAGCCCCCTCTGGCCCACGACTGCAAATGATGACTTATACAACCGCTCTGAGTAACAGCCTGCCCCGAAAGCTGGCAGCCATTGCTATCGCTGCGCTTATTCCTGCACTGATGACTGCCTGCTCATCACAGCCTAAAAGTCCACTTGTGCCAATCGCAAAATCGATCAAAAGCATCGACCAGCAGTTGGCCGAGGCAGCGCGGCTCAGTTACCCGGAGCGGGCCACCCGGACGCTTGCCATCACCAGAGAGCTGATGAGTAAAGAACCAACCCGCACACAGCAGATTCTGGATCAAATGCCGTACCAGCAACTGCCAAAGCCAATCCAGGCGGAACTGGCGGTTCAGCAGGCTCAGATTGCCCAGATCAACAGTCAGGACTGGGCGGTGTTTGAGTGGCTTGATCGCGAGGCCGTTATTGTCAGTAACAGCACCTCCATTAATGCCCGGGCGCATACTCTGAAAGCACTTGCCTATGCCAGATTTGGTGAATATCAGGCTTCCCTGGATGAGTGGCTGCTGGCTGGCCCCTACCTGACCGAAGCAGAACGTGAACCACATTACGACAGCTTCTGGCAGACACTCCTGCATGTCCCGGCGGAGCAGCTCGGCAGCCTGTATCAACAGGAAAAGTCACAAAAACTGAAAGGCTGGCTGGCCCTGGCCTTAATCTATCAAACCGGTCGCAGCCTGGATCAGCAACTGGCCGGACTTGAACAGTGGAAGCGGGACTGGTCATCCCATCCGGCGCACAAGTATCTGCCCGGGGACTTTGAAACCCTGAAGAGCAGCTCAACCAGGCGTCCTGACAAAATCGCTCTGCTACTGCCGCTGTCCGGAAGGCTGAGCAAGGTCGGTGAAGCCCTTAGAGACGGCCTGCTGGCCTCTCACTATGAAGCCATGGGGTCAGGAGAACCTCTCCCGGAACTTCAGTTTTATAATACCCAGGACACCGATATCAACGATCTGGCCACCCGGGCCATTGAGGAGGGAGCACAGCTGATTATTGGCCCTCTGAGTAAAAGCCGGGTAAAAGCGATAAACAGTGATATTACCAACCGCATCCCGGTTCTGGCGTTGAACTATATTGAGGACGCAGCCGACCCGCTGTCCGTTGATGGAGTACCGGCAACACCGGCCGGGTATCGTGCGGGTCTCTACCAATTCGGGCTCTCGGCAGAAGATGAAGCCATTATGGCCGCTGAACGAGGCAAACTGGATGGACACAGGACGGCCATTATCATTACACCCAACACCGAGTGGGGAAAGAAAATCAACGCCACTTTTGCAGCCCGATGGGAAGAACTCGGCGGTGAAGTTGTCGGCTCCGGTGAATTTGACCCGCAAACCCAGTTCAGCGCCCTGGCTGGCAGGCTGTTGCACACCGATCAAAGCGAAGCGAGAGCCAGACAGCTGAAACGTGTTCTGGGCGAAAACCTGGGATTCCAGGCTCGTCGGCGCCAGGACGTGGACATGGTCTTTATTGGTGCCAGCCCTCAGGAAGGAAGACAGATCAAGCCTGCCCTGGCCTATCAATACGCACGCAATGTTCCGGTCTATGCAACATCCAGCGCATTTTCAGGCATCACCAATACCAGTCAGGATCAGGATATGGACGGTATTCGGGTTCCTGTTATGCCGTGGTTAATTCCCGGAACACCGGATCCGCTGGAACAGCAGATCAATACCCTGTGGCAACAATCCAAAGGCCAACTGGGCACACTTTACGCGCTGGGTGCCGATGCCTACAAGCTCTACCCAAGACTCCAGCAACTGGTAAACCTGCAAGGCAGCCAACTGCAGGGAATGACCGGATCATTAAGTATTGCTCCGAGCGGAAAAGTCCGTCGTGAACTCTCGTGGCAAATATTCAGGAATGGCCGACTCACGCCACTCCCTATCGTGAAGCCCAAAACCCCGGAACGTGTCACCTCTGTGAAAAACAGAGCGACAAAACCAGTAACCACCACTACTTCCGTCCTCTATGCCCTGGAAGCTCAACCTTAGTAGCAGAAAGGGTGCCGAGGCAGAAAAAAGCGCCCTGTTGTTTTTGCAGCAGCAGGGACTGACGCTTTTGCATAGAAACTTTGCCTGCAAAGCCGGTGAAGTGGATTTGATTATGCTGGACCACGCCACCCTGGTTTTTGTCGAAGTTCGCTCACGAAGCCATGTCCAATTCGGTAATGCCGCCAGCTCAATTGACCGAACCAAGCAACAGAAAATTCGCAAGACCGCCGCCGTTTATTTGCAAAAATACCGCCAGCACAGCCACAGGATCTGTCGATTTGATGCAATATCCATTGACAATCATGACGGCACAGGGCAAAACAGCTTAAAATGGATTAAAAGTGCTTTTTAAGAAGTTATCTTAGAAGCAGAGAAATCTTCTGATCGCTGTTCAGAAGAGCGACTTCAGAAGAAAGAAAACCGGATGGTTTTCATTTCAAGGTTTCAGGCATGCATGAACGTATAACGCAACACTTTTCCGACAGCATCGACGCCAAAATCCGCTCGGCCGATACTCTCCCTCCGCTCATTGCCGATGCAGCAGAGATGATGGTTCAATCTCTGCTGAACGAGGGAAAAATCATGGCCTGTGGCAATGGCGGCGCGGCTGGCGATGCCCAACACTTTGTTTCTGAGCTGCTTAACCGGTTTGATCGTGAACGCCCTGCCCTGCCAGCCCTGTCACTTTGCGCAGACAGCCTGACCATGAGTTCCATCGCTAACGATTCAAGTTACAACGAAGTGTTCTCTAAACAGATACGGGCACTGGGCCATGAAGGTGACATACTGCTGGCTATCTCAGCCCACGGCAACTGCCCCAACATGGTTCAGGCCATACAGGCCGCCCATGACAGGAACATTCAGGTGATTGCCCTGACCGGCAAAGACGGCGGTGACATGGCGCGCCTGCTCCACCCGGAAGAGGTGGAAATCAGGGTGCCTGACATCAGCCCACAGCGCATACAGGAAGTGCATACCCTGATTATTCATTGCCTGTGCGATCTGATTGATGAGTTTCTGTTTTCCGCTGAATAACCTGGCATCATCTCCAGAAAACCTTAATTTTTCACTCTGCATGAGGGTAATCATGAAACCTATCGGCATTGCGCTCTCCACCTGCCTGCTCACCGGATTACTGACCTTATTAAGTGGTTGCGCCGCGCTGGTTGACTCCGTTAACGAAGAGCCTGTCAACATTGATAACAGCAAACGGACCTGGGGGTCCTGGATAGATGACCAGACCATTGAAACCGTCACCGCCGTGAACATTAACAAGGCAGATCCAGCCCTGAGAGAGTCAAGAGTCAAGGTGATCAGCTTTAACGGTACTGTCTTGCTTATTGGCCAGGTTCCCAACGCAAACCTGAAAAAGCTGGCTGGCCAGACGGCACAAAGGGTGGAAAAGGTCCGCCAGGTCTACAATGAGCTGGAAATTGGCCCAAACGCCGATATCCTGGTGCAAAGTAACGACAGCTGGTTAACCACCAAAATCAAAACCTCAATGGTGACCAATGAAGCCGTTATCGCTGACCGAATCAAAATCAATACGGAACAGGGAACGGTTTATCTGATGGGACTCATTACGCCCAAAATGGCACAGGAGGCCGTATCGATTGCCGCCAATACCTACGGCGTTTCTCGCGTTGTCAAGGTGTTTGAGTACGTTCGATAATCAACAAACAGAAATACCAATCGAACTTTCGATTGGTATGTTTTTTTGATGAGCTGGAAGCCGGTCAACACCACTGATGCCAGCTTATCGAATGCACCGTAAGAAGCATTCTGACCAGCAAGCAGCGATGGGCATTCACTGTGATGATTGGACTTTTCTTTCTTTTATGGCGGTTTTTATCATTTTCACAGTTTCTTCGTCTCCGCTGTACTTTATGGCAGCGCCAAGAGGAGACCTGGCTGAAGAAAAAAGGCCCAAGCTCAGGGTTTTCATTTTTTTCTTTGGGTCTGCTCCACCAGCTAATAAGAGTCTAACAATCTCATTGTTACCATCCTGAGCGGCAAAAAAGAGTGGCGTGGCCCCGTCTTTAGTAGCCAGGTTAACTTTAGCCCCGTTGTCGATCAGCAGCCGGGTTAGCTCAACATTCCCATGGTCCGCTGCACAAGCGAGCGGTGTGGATCCGTCTTTAGCAGCCAGATCAACATCAGCGCCCCTGCTGATCAGCAACCGGGCCACCTCATTATTAGCCTCCTGAACTGCCATATAGAGCGCCGTAACCCCCTTTTTATTAGCCAGGTTAACTTTTGCCCCTTCGTCGATCAGCAGCCGGACCAGCTCAACATAACCTTCAAACGCAGCATTCATGAGCGGCGTGAACCCTTTTTCATCAGCCTGATCAACATGAGCCCCTTTACCGATCAGCAGCTGGGCCAGCTCAACATGATCTTTTTTCACAGCACACATGAGCGGCGTGAACCCATTTTTAGTGACATAGTCAACATAAGCTCCTTGATCGATCAGCAGTCGAGCCAGCTCAACATGCCTGTGAGCAACTGCAATAACCAGCAAGGAAACGATATCCCCGGATTTTACGGACCGGTAATCCTTATTAACAATAAGCCTGTCATGTTGCAGCTCCCTATTCAGACGCCCGAGATTGCCGACCCTGCAAGCCACCAGTGCTTCGGGCTCATTGTAGGGATTGGCACAGCTTGCTTCAGAATTGGCAGAACCGGGTTCATCAAATCGCTGATAGGAGGACAATCCAAAAAACCTGCTAATTGAATCCATAGATCACCGCATTGTTTGGTCTGGAGCAGAAAAGCGTTAATACCCGTACACCCCGTTCATCCTGAGGCTTGTCGAAGGAGGGTGCCTCCGTACTTCGACAAGCTTCAGCACGAACGATATCGCCATCAACGCTTAGCTGCACCGGGAAGCTATCCGAGAATAGCGCCCTTAGCGAGGATGGCAGAGAATTGAGGATAAAAAATCGGAAATTTTTAGACCTATCGGTAAGGGTCAGGAGCTGTAGCCCCCGGCCAGCCAGCTGAATGTTGTTCAGGTTATGCCAACCTCCAACCAGCCGTATGGGTTTCTTGGATCATAATGGGACCCACCAACCTGTCTGTCACACTGGCCTTTGACATGTGGATGACCTGCATAATTTGCCCGTTCATTGACATAAGCACTCTCACTCTGGAAGGAGTCAGAAAACGAAGGTTTTTTGAATTTGGCCTTCAGCTTTTTGGCCGACACGTCAAACAAGCCAAATTTGGGGCGTAGATCACCACCGCCAAAAACCAACTGGTTATTATTACCGTTACGACAAAAGGCTCTTGCTTTTAACTCACCGTCCACCCACAGTTTCACCTCCCCGCCAGCTGCCCGCCCGGTGGTTGAAAACTCACTCTTTTGAACCTGATACTTAATATCAAACCAGCCCTCAGGAAGAGGCATCACGGCAAGATATTTACCATCCTGAACGCCATCACAACATTTCGCCTGATTGAGCGAGGTTGCCGCCCCTGCAAATGAGGGCATGCACTCTTGATTCCCGGTATTAAACTGCTCATAGTAGGCGCTGGCCTGCAGCGTCAGGTAGTTTTTACCGTCATGACTCATGACCCTCAGGGCAATGGGAGACACACTGCCTGTTTCCCATGTCACCCCTTCTGTTTTCAATGCTTCATAGGTTGCCACCGACGCATCCGGTGTCAGGTGTGACAGATAGCCATCAGCGCTCTTATAAAGCCTGGAATCAACGGTCTCCTCCAGGGAAAACAGCGTTCCCTCAACGGGTCTGTCACCGGTTTGCAGTTTAAGGGACAGCTCACCGTATGAGAGCACATTACTGCTGCACTGATAAGACTGATCATGGAATACCCCCATGGCTCTGCCCAGATCAGGATTGGTGATGTCTTCCCCCCGGGACACAAAGCAGGGACTGACACCAATATCGTTATCTGCTGATACCGTGGCATTTCCGTGAGAGTCATGATGCGTCATTCGAAATACAACCTGGTTATCCCGATCAATCTTGACCTGCAAGCTATCCGGATTCCTGCTGCCACCTACCCGCATGTACGAATCATCCGCCGTAAGATCTTCAGGCCCCAGCGGTCTTTGCGGATCAATAATGACAGGAACCGAAGTCAACTTGCGTGAGACATCCCGTTGCCCGGTATCAGCACTGCGCCGCTCCCGGCCGCCCCCATCCACAGAGTCATTTGCACAGCCTGTGGCATTCAGGTGAAGCTTTTCCAGCAATCTGTCGTGTATTGATTTACCACCGTCTTTCTCTATCTCAGATAAAATCCTTGCCTTACCAACATCCCCTCCGGTCAGAGGCAGGTTCGGGTCGATTGCATCCACAGACCTGGATTGAAAGGTTCCAACGTCCGCTGATCCTGCTACCTCAGCACCGACGGGAAATGAGACATTGGGCAAGGGAGCCAGGGAAGCATTGCCAACAGTCATTTGAGCACCTCTTCAACTGATGAATTGATATGTGGCATGGACTAGGAGGCTGTCCGAGAATAGACTGCCCTACTGCGGTGGCAGCAAATTGGTCTAAAAATTCCGTTTTGTTCGGCAAATAGCCCCGCTATTCACCTCACAAAACGGAATTTTTATCCTCAATTTTCTGCCATCCTCGCTACGGGCGCTATTCTCGGTCAGCCTCCTAGGAGGCTGATCATCGGCTTTAGATGCCTTTGTAGAAAAATGAAAACAGCAACCACCGATCAACCCCAGACCAGATGGTGGACTACACGTTGGCTTAAATAGTTCTATAACAAAAGGAAATTCAACCAGGCGGAAGATAGCCATTGAATTCTATGGTAAGGCAATACGGGAACCGGGAGGCTGACGAAAACAGTCTCCCGAGTATCACAGCTACATGCCATTACGGAACGTTTTGTGATCAACGACCCCACTGACTCTGACGTGCTGTAACCCTGTTGAATACGCCTTCAGCAGTTTAAGACAGTAGTCCACCCGGTCCTGCAGATGCTTGTCCCCTTCAGGATCCTCTCCAGTGAACCCCTGCCCGACATGACGGACAATCACATGATCAGGCAGATAACAGATACGGCAATTCTTGTAACTACTGGTACGAAGTTCCACCACAGGATAGGCCCCACCCTGCCCGGCAGAAATCGCCGTAATCAATGCGGGTTTATGGCCCAGCTCAGCGGTACCAAACAGTAGAAAAAAGTTCTTCAACCCGGCCGGTACCATGCCGCTCCACTCCGGTGCCACGACAATCAGCGCATCCGCTTCTTTCAATTTTTGTTTCCAGGGTGCCAGTCTGGCCCGCCACTGCTCATCACCACGCCAGATGGACTCATCCCAATGGGGAAGCGGGTTGCCCGCCAGCGATAGAATCTCAACCGAGTCAAATAAGGAAAGCTCAAGCACACGGTTCGCCAAAAACTGACTGATCCGCTCACTCTGGGATTCCAATCGATGACTGCCACTGATAATTGCAAGCTTCATTTTTCTTCCTGTTCTGCTCTGGACAATTGCACTGAGAACTTTAACAGAGAGTTTCAACATCCGGGTTTATTTTTTACCAATCTTGCCAGATCGTCACTACCGCTTCCTGCACTGCTATGATTAGGCCCTCAGGTATTTTAAATAAATAAAATTAACAAGGTCTCACTATGCAGGTATCCAATGGAACAAATAACGCAGCGTCATCAGCAACGTTATTAACCGGGGTCAACACCAGCGGCACTGCTCGCACCGATACTTTTAACACACAATTAAATCGTCAGACTCCGCCATCAAATACTTCGCTGGAAAAACCGCTAACCGGCTATAAAATCGAAGAAATAAACCCTGCATCAGTAGTTAAAGCAACTTCTGAGCATGGCGCAGCATCGAGCCCTCCCCCGGAAATCGCGCAAAAAGACCTGCCGTTAGCCAGTGCGGCAAAAATAACACAACCCTCTCTGGCAACAGCCAAGCGGGCTATCTTCCATGAAGTGCTGACGGAAATCATGCACTTTCACAATGATCATCCGGGTCAACTGGTTATTTTTGGTTCCTGTGGTATTGACCTGCTACACACTCGTATCAATGAAAATGTGAATGATATTGATATACTGTTGAATGATGAAAAAACCACCAACAATCTGCTTATTCAACTCAATCGAAGACTGCAACAAATTGTGTTTAGCGAAGATTTCCCCTGGAAAGACTGTAGCCCAAACCTCCGTCTTGTTGGTTACCATCCGTATAATGCTGAGCTATCACCTTTATCAGGGCAGTTAACCCTGTTTCATACCGGAAAACCCTGGATTAAAATTGAGTGCTCGGTTAAAACCACATGGATGAAAGAACTGGACCTCATCCGGGATGATTATGTCATCAGAATCCCCACCCATATAAGTACACAGTACAAAGGTACTATTCCTGTTTTGTCGACCATGGGTTATCTGGCTCTCGACCTTCTTTCGTTGAAAAAACTTCATGACAACTTAATCACAACGACAGAAGACAATCAAAAACTGAGAGTCATACTCAATTGCACAATGACTCTTTCAAAAATAGAGAAGCACGTTTGCACCCTTTACTATCACCCAAAAAATCAGAGTCTTTATTCAGAAGCATTTAAGGCACTGAATAGAGGGTTTGTTGAAGCAATTACTTTAATCAGGAACATCTACTCTGTTGATCAGCTATATCACAGTTTTTTTGGTTCGCCCTATGAGCTAAAACATTCCAGATCCCGGGAAAAAAGGGCGTTGATCAATATTCTTTCGTCCGACAAATGCAGGCATGAAACTGCTTACTCATTCAATGAACTGATGATTTTGCTGAGAAATGATTTTGATCTGGAAAATACGGCAAAAGATGGCAATTGTTTTTACGCGTCCCTTGCCAGTGGACTGAATAAAAACACAGCAGCGGCAACCAATTTCCTGAAAACGTATAATTTTCTGCTGGGCACCTCGCTCCACAATACTGCGCATGAGCAGGTTGTTATCCGTCCTGTCATGGTAAGGTTTATAATCCACTACTGGATAGCCTGCGCACTCAACGCCGGATTGAGCGCCTCTGAGCACGAGGAACTGAATACTCTGATCCTTCCGGAGCCTGGCAAATCCATCAATGACCTGCTGGAGAGCCGTACCATTGCCGATTCGGCAGGTAATCCCAATGATACCGCCCACTACGGATGGAGCTCTCTATTGCACATAATGGCTATCATCACCGGGGCAACCATTATCTTGCTGAAAGTCAATCCCAAAAAACAAAATATTGAGAAACATAAGCACAGTATTCATGAAGCCAACCAATTAACACCAAATCTGATTAAAACATTACGGGCTAAACAGCCAGCACTGTTTAATAGCGATGCGAATGATGCACGAATAACCAGTTTATTATTTATTGCTCACTCCGGAGGAGACCATTATTATTCAGCCTCACCATCGCCAGGGCTGATTAACGTTTTCAGGCCCTATATGATGGCTGAACATTATCTTATTGCGCCTGTCCGGGCTCAAGAAACTGAGTGTAAACAGCCACAACATCACGCCAGCCAACCACCAGCTCATCAGCAGACCATCACTGAAGAGACATTGGGCCGCGCACACCAAAGCTCAGATGTTGTCGAACAGAAAACCGGAAGTCTACCCCCGGAAAGACCAGCTTGCAGTGTTGCAAAAATAAAAACACCATCAAAAGAAACAACAGCCGAACCAGCGAATCCTGAAGAGACCAGAGAGCCCGACCCGGAGGAACGCATCAAGAAAAAAATTCAGATCGTGTTAACCCTGATATCCAACCCGAAAACCAGTAATAACCTGAGTAAGAAAAAACTGGATAACCTGGGCGACAGTTTATTTGATGAAGTGTTAAAGGTTATTCAGGAACCCGACCAGACGAATCCGATAACGGTTGACATGAGAGCCTTTTCGGAAACGACACTATTAGCACTGGAAACAGGAAAGCGGTTAAATCACATAGAATCCATACTGTTTCTGGCACTGCATAAGATCATTCATCACTGTGACGTGAACAACCCGATATTCATGACTGAAATACTCAGGGACCTGCATACCGTAAACCGTGCAGGGCACATAAAAGCCTCCATTGTACTGGCGATTCTGGCGGCCCGGACCGGATCTCCTGAAGCATTCAATCTTGCCATGCAGCCGTTCAACCCAACTTGCAACAACCAGACATTTCATAAGCTGCGCTTCACTCTTCCTGTCGAGTTCGACGAGATCTACCCTGATTACCAGACTATTATTCCCCAACAGATTTACAATGCTGTGTATTTTATAGAAAAAAGGAATTTTTCTACCGCTGACTGGCAAGCGATTGATCTGAATTTCCCGGTAAATGAAGAGATCAACAGCTTATTAACCCCGACACTGTTAATCAGTGATTCCCCTGAATCAGCTAAAACCGACATCACCACAATACGCTCGGCACTGCTGAACTGCGCATACAAGGGCAATATATTCCTGCACCGAGGTGACATTCCACGCTCCCTGACGCTCTTTTTAAAATCAGCCATTGCCTACATAATGGCCACTGATAACGGGGCTGATATCAGTCATTATGAAGAGGCGGCGGGACTATCGGCTATTTATATGTCCATTCGCCTGATCTCCCGTATTGACCCGCAGTGCAACCTGCAAAAAGAAGCGCCTTTTCTCCAC
The DNA here is from genome assembly GCF_017744175.1 of Thalassotalea sp. G20_0. Taxonomy (NCBI): domain Bacteria; kingdom Pseudomonadati; phylum Pseudomonadota; class Gammaproteobacteria; order Alteromonadales; family Colwelliaceae; genus Thalassotalea; species Thalassotalea sp. G20_0. The sequence continues at coordinate 108,283 of NZ_JAGHQV010000017.1, forward strand.
AGCTGGATGCCTCATATTGATCTTATCCGACACCACCTTGAGACGGCCAGCCTGAAAACATTGCTCTACGCAATCAAGGCACAACGAGCTACCGAAACACTATGGGCTCACAGCTGGTTTACCTACGCCTACAGCAAAACAGCAACCCTGCTGGGGCAGGCACTGCCTGAGTCTTTTGAGACGTTCAAGTTCTTAATGGATCACCAAATAAAATTCCTGCTTGATAATGGCAGCCCCATCCGGGAACTCCCGACCCACGATGCCAGGCAAAAACCCGATACGGCAGACACAACATCACTCGTCGCCAGAAACAGTAGGGAATACACACCGGCCAGCTCTGCTAATGCCAATAAAACACGGTGCGCAGACCCGATATTGCAGGCAAAGTACAAAATAAACGAGAAACTGGAAGCAAAAAAACAAACCAGGAAAGCGGTAGAGATTGTTCGAACCCTGAAACACCGTGTTGACCATTTGTCAGCTGGCTTATTGCAGCTATATCAGGATGCCAATCCCAAAAAAACAAGAAAAGCAGACAATATTTATACCCGGGCCATTCTGTTACTTGACCAGAGCATTGAACTGGCCACCCGGGATATCCCCATCATTACCCGGGAACTCGAAAAAGCCTCCAAAGACAGGGCAAAAAACAATTTTCTGGAAAAAACCAAAATGCAAGAAGCAATATTAACATACAACACACTGTACGGTTTTGCTGCACTGGCTCATATTAAAGAAGAGCTACTGTTTGATCAGGACGTGACGCAGAGATTAATAGAATTTCACAATACCCTGCTTACCAGAGAGTCAATAGAATACATTACCGTCAAACAACATCATAAGTTGGACAAACTGGTAGCCAACTTCATCGAATTGCTGAACCCATTACATTACACCGATAGCTCTGAACAATTCTTAAAAAACATGGTATTGATCCTGGTTTCCTGTAAGCGCATTGTTCCAAACTGTATAAGCGATAGAAATGTCGCCTCCCTGGAAAATCTGATCAAACAGTGGATAGTCGGTTGCCACGATGAAATCAATTTGCTGGAGACACTTGAGCTGATCATTACACTGGACTTGAGTGACCATGAATTTCTCACAAAATTCAACCCTCTTATTGATAAAATATTACTGAAAATTCAGTACATAACAGCAAAACAAGACGATAATTATGATCAAGAGGACCAACTCATTCTCTACCAAAATGTTGAAAAAATACTGGGAAAATTTGATTCAACCGAACAGGTCAATTTTTATCAGTCCATCTGGTCACCCCAATTAGAAAGGCTCAAAAAAATGACCAGTCAGGAGCTGGAGATTAAAAATGCTGAAGCAGAAAAGTATTGGAATATTTTAATCAAAGAAGAGCAGGAAAATAATGCCAGGGAACAGCAAAAATTAGAATCCATTATTAATTGCAAACTATCAGCAATCGTCTCAGAACAAGACAACCAGAATACTGTAAATCCCGATGAATCCGACAGCGAAGAATCCACCTCTGCAGAAAATCATCAACCACCCGGCAGAGCCAGTAGCGATAACGTTGACGCCCCCAAAGACACCACTTCTTTGGACGTCAAAACAGGCTCACTGGATTCACTGAAAACGGCATGGCAATATTTTGGGAATGGGCAGCTATCACAGGCCAATACCCTTGTATTGGAGATACTGAATAACCCGCCGGACGACTCACTGTTGATTGTTCAGATAAAGTCGTTACGATCCGAGATACTGATTAAACAATTTTTTAATTTCGTACTTCAGGGTATGCAGAGAAGCCGGGGTATTTTAGTGTGCTCCACTGACTATCTGAAAAAAATGGAAGCCGATCTGGCCAGACAAACAGAGCTGTCAAAACTCGATAAAAATACAAAAATCACCTTACATAATCCATTTATACAAAAACTGAGTGATAAAATTTCTGAACTGGCAACATTATTCTCAACACACCAACAGATGCTGCAAGATGCATTTACGCTGCAAAAAGAGATCATCAATGTACTGCAACTATTCACCCTGGACAGTGATCAGGAAACACAGGATTTATCACAGATCAAATTTGACCTTGAACTGATGATCGAAGCACAAGATCGTATTACCTGTTTTGTCTCTAATATACAAACAGCCAGTGAAAATCTGATAAAGCTCTTGAACTGCCGAAGGCAACTGCTGGCGCTCATACGGGAAGTAATGGCCAGGAGATCAATTTCAGGTCAGCACTTTGGCAATGTTGTCTCAAAAAACAAACCGTCTGACGCACAAAGCAATTCTGGTTCAACACCGGAAAAAACCCTGACCAACCATTCCATCATTGAAATCGTCCACAAGATGGAAATGTTTGCCCGGGATATGGAAAATTTCAAAGCCCACCTGCTTGAGCCGCAACAGAGTAGTTTTGTACAGAAGCTCATCAAAGCATCCTGAAAAAAAGCCGCATAGCGGCTCTTTTCACAGGATCTGCAGATAAACGGGCTACTTAACCACTTTTAAGTGAGGACGCCCCGGCTTTTTCGGTGGTTGAGGAGGCTCTTCATCCGGCACTTCTGCCTGGACCTCTTCCGCCTCTTCCTGCTCATCAAGGGGTTCCGCCTCAAAGACCATTCCCTGACCATTCTCCTGGGCATAAATAGCCATCAATGCCGGAACAGGTACGGTAATCGTCAGGGCGCGACCACCGAAACGGCCGTCAAACATAATGTAATCATTACCAATATTCAGAGCCCGCACTGCGGTTGGCGAGATGTTCAGAACGATCTGGCCATCCTTGACGAACTCCTGGGGCACCTCAACGCCACGGCGATAGGCGTCCACCAGAATATAGGGTGTGCAATCATTATCAAGAATCCATTCATACAATGCTCTGGCAATATACGAACGGCTACTGGTCATTGTCATAACAGCCTCCGGACAAACACTTCACGCCGCCAGCCAGGTTATTCACGCATTTCCTTTTCGATTTCAGAAAGGCTTTCCTGGAACGACTCACGCTCAAATAAACGCTCAGCATAGTCCAGAATAGACTTACCCTGTTTCGGCAGCTCAACACCCAGCAATGGCAGACGCCAGAGAATCGGTGCCACACAGCAGTCCACCAGGGTAAACTCTTCGCTCATGAAGAACGGCATTTCAGCAAACACAGGCTCAACCGCCAACAGACTCTCCCGCAACTCTTTACGAGCACGGGCCGCTGGTGTCTCCTTGGTTTTGGGATCCAGAATAGTATCCACCAGGGCACACCAGTCTTTCTGAATGCGGTGCATAATCAGTCGGCTCTGGGCGCGGCTGACTGGATAAACCGGCAGCAGCGGTGGATGTGGGAAACGTTCGTCCAGATATTCCATCATGACGTTGGGTTCATAAAGAACCAGTTCCCGGTCAACCAGCGTAGGAACGTTGTTGTAGGGGTTCAGATCGGAAAGCTCCCGAGGAAGGTTTTCCGGATTTACATTCTGAACGTCAACCGCAACGCCCTTTTCTGCCAGTACAATACGAACCCGGTGACAGTAATGGTCAGCTGGATCCGAGAAAAAAATCATGGATGACTTTTTGGCAACTACAGCCATGAAGTACCCCCGCCTTCATGCAAAGGATGAGAGAGTTCGGCAACAATCCCGGCCATGACAATAGCCGGAGGATGACCACAGGCTACCGCACAACGGGTAAAACAGCCGCCCGCGAAATAACGCACTATCATAGCAAACTTTGTACCTGCCATAATAGTCCCAGCAACGCAAATACTTACTACAACAATAACCTGCCGACAGAGTGCATGAGACTGAACACAGTGGCAGTAGCTGTCAGACCGGGTTATCAGAAATCCCATGGCATTGGCAAACATAGTGCCGCCCATGGTAAAAACGCTGAAATCCAGCATAATGCCGGGTGCCAGCTCAGAACCGGAATTATCCTGTTTCGGAATATCGATTAGCTCATCCCAAGTCGCCTGGACTGATACAGTAATATATTGTCCTTCCAGTGACGATTTGACAGGTATATTTTCAAGAGAAAGAAGTAAATTATCTTTTATTGTGGTAATTCATAAGGAACTTTTTGGGAATAATTAAGTCAGATATTTTGTCTGTCCGCAGCCAAAATTATTGTTAATAAGAATTATGGATCGGAAGTAACAAATAATCTGAGGATAATAAGGTATATGAATTTCTCAAATGCTAGTTCTTTAACGGTGACAACACAATCAGAGGCTCACCGGTTATGTGACTACACCCTTAATTGTGAGCGAATTAAACAAGATCGCCTTGCGTGTGGCATCACTACAACGATCCCTGCCATTGGAGGTGCTGCCACTGGTAGTGCTGTAGCCTATACTACTGCAGGCACAGTTTGCGAAACCGTAGCTGGTGGCTTCGGCGGCCTGACTGTTGGCATGGGCTTTTCTTGCGCCGTGCTTCTTTTTGTAAATTTCTTCGCAGATAACTGCGATTACATTACGCTTAGTAATTGTGAGATCACTACCTCCACCGAACCGGCCCCCTCTGTAGTTAGGCAGCAACATAGACAGGAGCCACTATCGGCTGAACCTCCGCCTTACCCGGGAACTGGCTGCGACCCTACAGCGTCTGTTCGGTTCCTGTCAGAACCACCTCCGCCTTACTCGGAAACTGGTTCCATCCGCACAGCACCAGTTCAGTCCCAGCCAGGACCGTATTCTTCTTCTCCATTTCCAAGCATCGGCAATTTTAGCTCCATTCCCCCTACTACTCATGCTATCTCCAAATCGTCAGTGGTAGATCAACCTCGGAAGTAGCGTCCGGTGCCTATAGGCTGACTTCTGGCGGCTCAACCACTCTGGATTTACCGGGCTTCGGATTTTGGTAATTAATAATGGGGGGGCACAGTTTGGCTGATGAAAAGTGAGGGGTTGCAACAGAAATAGGCTCTATGATTACTTCTGCCATATGAAGGTTAATATCAATACAAGACGCAATTGATGTTTTGTAATCAAACATATCTTCACTGAGTGATTAGTTAATAACAAAAATAAATATTAAAACGGCTTTAGCACTCGAATAACTGAAATCGTTGACCCGACGATTAAGTCAGGTCACAGCCATTTAAAACAAGCTTCGTGAATGATAAGAAGGATAAAAGCGGCCAATTACGATAGGTCGACACCAAGAGCTGCTTTGAATAAGGCTTCTATTTTCGCTTTAGCCTGATCATCCCCGCAACGAAAAGAAGGAATATCTAAACCCTCCATTAATAGTTTTTTTGCATTCTTTGGGTTATCCGCTGCTCGATAATCATCAACATTCAGACATGCGTTAGAAGCGTACGGATCAAGATCCTTAAAACGGTCACATTTGTTGTTTACGTTAATTAACTCCTGCTGAACATATGTTTCAACAAGATTATGCAAAAAGATCAAGTTTCTTCGTGTAACGTCTTTCAACACCTCCTTGCCATGGGATATACAACTTGAAATTTCAGCAATTTTGCTGTCCATATCTGGATATTTCTGTTGTATTTTCTGTCGCGTCTTCTCTGCAACTGATACACCGCCGGAAGAAGTCTCTTGAGTCACTGATCCGCGAGATAAGCAGTAGTTTTGACTGTGCCGGGCATTATGTGCCTTGATCAAATAATCGAGCAAATTTTTGCTCTGTAATTCCGTGGCATATCCACCTTTTGATTCAATAAATCGGGCAACCTCTGGACCTAATGTCTCTGCCATAACAGCTTCATAGGCAGGCGGTAAGCTTGAAGCGCTACCTGAATTGGATACATTCATAATTTACCGCTTTAAATTAAATATGTGATTTCTCGGACAAGGTATGCAAGGAATAGTTCCTCATCAAAAGCTGGGGGCAGGTCTTTCATTATGTATAACAATTGTCGTTTATAGAGATAAGAAGAGGCGTTTGCATAATGGAAGACCTGACACCAGCTTTCCTGATTTGATGAGCCTGCTAATTGAGTACATGAATAAGGAAATTCCAGCAAGTTGCTTCCGATCATTCGCCACAGGAAATTATCTCTTATTGTGGTAATTCATAAGGAACTTTTTTAGGAATAATTAAGTCGGATAACTTTGTCTGTCCGCAGCCAACGTTATTGCTAAAAAAATTATGGGTCGGAAGTAACAAATAATCTGAGGATAATTAAGGTATATGAATATCTCTAATGCCAGGTCTTTAACGGTGACAACACAATCAGAGGCTCACCGGTTATGTGACTACACCCTTAATTGTGAGCGAATTAAACAAGATCGCCTTGCGTGTGGCATCACTACACCGTTGGCTGCCGCTGGAGGTGCTGCTATTGGTGGTGTTGTAGCCTATAATACTGCAGGCACAGTTGGCAAAACTGTCGTTGGTGCCTTCGGCGGCATGTCTGTTGGCATTTGCTTTTCTTTCACCATGTGTCTTTGTGTAAATGCCTGCGAAGACAACTGCGATTACATTACGCTTCGTAATCGAGAGATCGCTACCTCCACCGAACTGGGCCCCCTTGCAGTTAGTCAGCAACATAAACAGGAGCCACTAACGGCTGAACCTCCGCCTAACCCGGGAACTGGTTCCATCCGCACAGCACCAGTTCAGTCCCAGCCAGGACTGTACTCTTCTTCTCTATTGCCAAGCATCGGCAATGTTTGCTCCCTTCACCCTACTACTTATGCTATCTCTGAAATCGTTAGTGGTAGATCAACCTCGGAAGTAGCGTCCGGTGCCTACAGGCTGACTTCTGGCGGCTCAACCTCTCTGGGTTTACCGGGCTTCGGCTTTTGGTAATTAATAATGGGGGCTTTCGCTGGTTGGCTGATGAAAAGTGAAAAAAACAACCTGCTGTCTGGTTTACTCCTGATTTGTTAATCTTGCCCATGAATGGTTCGCTCCGTTTCTTATTCTGTCGGTTTCCTCCAGATAGTTCAGCAGCTGCTCCATCCGCTTGCCATACATGGCCTGGTACTTAGTGCCTAAATACTCGGCAGCATCCACCAGTGAGCGTTGGAAAAATTTCCGGGCACGTTGTTACGCAGCCTCGGAAAGTTGTTATGCATGAATATAGAGCACCTTTTCTGACTGGGTTAGCTGCTGCGAGAGTGGTCAAAAAATAGTCGATATCAGTAAAGCTGTCTGACCTAATGCTCTCCCTGATCACCTAACGGCTTATCCACAACATTGTCCACATAAAATCTGGATGATTGCTGTTTGATCACCTATTGCATTTGCTCCGTACACTATCGTTTAACAGCAATAAGTCATGGATATGCTGTTTCTCTATAATGAAACACGCCATACTGTTTAGTGCTGGTTCTGCTGACGCCTAACTGATTGCTCAACGCCCCACACATCAACATTCAGGAGAGGAAACGTGGCTGAGAATACTGCGAGTCAAATAGACCACAGTGTCACCCCGGACGATCATCCCCAAAAAATAACACGAACTATAGTTCTAAATGACAGCAGCCCTGAGAACAAACGACAGGAGTTATTAAATTATTTCCACCAGACGTTTGATCAATATGAGCTGCTGTTTGAAACCCTGGCCTGCCAGGAAGCCTGGTACGAAAAGGCAATACCCCTCCGTCACCCGCTGATCTTCTATTATGGGCACACTGCCGCTTTTTTTGTTAACAAACTGATCACCGCAAAACTGATCTCGGAACGAGTTGACCCTTATATTGAGTCCACCGTTGCCATTGGTGTGGATGAAATGTCCTGGGATGATCTGGACGAAAACAACTACCAATGGCCAACCGTGCAACAGGTTCGTGACTACCGCAGTAAAGTCAGGGCACTGGTTTCCGGCTTCATCCGGAACATGCCACTGGAGATACCCATCAACTGGGAGAGTCAGGCCTGGATCATTCTGATGGGCATTGAACATGAACGCATTCACCTTGAAACCTCATCGGTACTGATTCGCCAGCTACCAATCTCCTACGTCAGGCCGCACAGTTATTGGCAACACTGCACAGACACAGGGTCAGCACCGGAAAACCGCCTGATTGAGATGCCCGGAGGATCACTTCGCCTGGGCAAAGATTACGATAATTTACTCTACGGCTGGGACAATGAATATGGATGCTGCGAGGTTGATGTGGCACCCTTCAAAGCCAGCGAATACCTGGTGAGCAATCAGGAGTTTAAAGCCTTTATTGATGCCGGTGGTTATGACAATGAACGCTGGTGGACGGATGAAGGCTGGGCCTGGAACACGTTCAGCAACACGGATGGTAAAGCGCGCCACCCCGAATTCTGGATCCCCGAAGGGGACAGTTATCGCTACCGCACCATGCTGGCAGAGATCGATATGCCCTGGAACTGGCCGGTAGACGTCAACTGTCATGAAGCCCAGGCCTTTTGTCGCTGGAAGTCAGAAGTGACCGGCAAACAGATTCAGCTGCCCAGTGAAGCCGAATGGTATCACCTTAGGGAGGCCATCAGTACTGACCAGCCCTGGTGGGATAAAGCCCCCGGAAATATCAATCTCGAATACTGGTCTTCATCCTGCCCGGTTGACCAATTCAGAACCGGAGAGCTATATGACATTATCGGGAATGTCTGGCAATGGACCACCACCCCCATTGACGGTTATGAAGGATTCCGTGTTCACCCCTGCTACGATGATTTCTCAACCCCGACCTTTGATGGACGACACAACCTGATTAAAGGGGGTTGCTGGATATCAACCGGCAACTACGCTATTAAAGAATCCCGCTACGCCTTTCGCCGCCACTTTTTCCAGCATGCCGGTTTCCGTTACGTAGAGTCCAGTGCCATGACCAATACCTCCAGCAACCCTTATGAAAGTGATGCCCTGGTTGCCCAATATCTGGCGTTCCATTTTGGGGAGTCTTACTTTGATGTACCCAACTACCCTGAAGCCTGTGCCCGTCTCTGTTATGAAGTCAGTGGCGATACACCCCGAACACGGGCACTGGACCTGGGCTGTTCAGTAGGGCGCACCAGCTTTGAACTGGCCCGCTGGTTTCAACATGTGGACGGCATCGACTTCTCTGCCCGATTCATT
>NZ_JAGHQV010000180.1:0-1705 GCF_017744175.1 Thalassotalea sp. G20_0
CACACTGATCACTTCCCGCATTTGCATAATCAGTGGATCGGCTGTGGTTACCTCAGTGCTTGAGGGTGGAGGGAGCAAGTCCTGTTCAGTCAGCTTCTGGCTTAATTTCAGTTTCTTAAGCCCATCTACACTGGTCACCTTGTTGATGTATTCTTTGGCCAAGGCCTTCGTGGCCTCTTTGTCGAGGGCTTCAAGTTCCGTTACCGGCTTGGTCAGGATCTGTTTTACCGTTAAAGCCGAGGTAGGAATGGGAGCCATGTCAGCCCACTCGGTTATTTCTGCGTCGGTGGGTTGAATAAAATGCCCGATACCTCTTCCGTTGGCAATCTGCTCTGGCTGAGTCAATCCAAGGTAGTATAGCTCAGCCAGTTGTCTCAGTGCGTCCATGGCCCTTGCGACCAACTGATCCATTGAATCGGCGCTGGCCACGTACAAGGAGCTTGCGGTATCAGAAATGGCCAGGGACAGTTGATTATTCACCCTTTGTATGTTTGCAAACATGATATGTCCGACACACGGGGAGACGCTGAACAGAACGTTAGCATCTGCCCCTGCCGGTAACTGAGTTGCCTTCGCATTGAACGCTGCAACCATCTTTGACAGCATTGACCGAATTGTAACAAATGGTTCTCCACCATAGACTCCATACGAAAATTTCCCAAGTTTCTGGCCAATTTTAGTAAGGTAATGACTGTCTGCTTTCAGGCCCAGGCTACGCCATAAACTGGCGCGGGAAGCAATCAGTCTTTTAGCCGACAATTCCTGTAGCAAGGTCCTGACAAGAGCGGGTAATCGGGCATATCCGGCACCCAGAAAAACAGCATTGACCAGAGCATTTAAAGAGCGGCTAACAGAAATTCCAAAGTGCCTGGCAAGGGTCAATGAAACTACATCCCCCAGACATATGCCTTCCTGTAATTGCTGATCATTCATCATCATTTGCAAAGGGTTCCATGCCAAAGAGAAATCTATGAGATCTTTTAAATTCGTCATAGCTGGCGGATTGGGGGTCCCCAGAGATATCTGTTGGAGATGCTGTATCAGGTTACGAACCATTACCCTGAGCGATTGCATCGTGTCTACATTTCGTGGCAGAGCATTGGCGTTAATAAATGAGAGGGTGTTAACTTTAAACGCTAATCTGCCAAGTGCCTGATAGTCTTCACTCCACATTAAATCAAAGACCTCCTTGTCATATTGCGCCAAATAATTGCCCATCCCCAGCGGCTGACGGAGTTGATTGGCAAGACCTATTGCATCTGGGTCTCCCGCAACGCCACGTTGCACCGCAAGGGTAAATTCATTGCGCATTGCAGAAAAACCCCGCAAAAAATCCAACAGTTGCGGGACCATGTCGTCTCCGTCAAGGGCACTTTCAGTCTCTATCAGCCAACTGATTTTGCTAAAGAAATCCACCTCCGAGAGGATCACTCTTTTTGACCGATGGTGATGGGCTACTGTCGTTGAGCCAGTATTCTGGGCGGGCGCTGTCGGGGCAGGCGCGATTGTGGTGTTGAACTCATGGATAATGTCATCCATTCCGGCTGCTACGATATCGAAATAGTGACGAGCAACATTAGGGAAAGTGGCATTAGGGAAAGTGCCATTAGTGAACGTGCCATTGAGCGTTTGGGCGAAGGCTTCAATGCCCTCGAGCAGCATATATCCGGCAAAATTCCTGGCACTGTCCTTAACAAAGGTGACT
>NZ_JAGHQV010000181.1:0-1705 GCF_017744175.1 Thalassotalea sp. G20_0
GCGTTCAGCCTTACCAGCCTGACCGCCACCATCAATGAGATGGACTACAAGCCTGGTCGTCTTGGGCAACTGGGGCTTTTTCAGGAGAGCGGTATCAATACAACAACCGTCGTGGTAGAGAGCATTAACGGAGAACTCCGCTTGTTGCCCTCAACCGAGCGTGGCGCACCAGCCACTCAGGCCATTGGTGATAAACGTCAGCTGCACAGCTTTGTGGTGCCCCATATTCCCCATGACAGCACCATTCTGGCGGCGGAAGTGCAGAATGTCCGTCAGTTTGGCAGTGAGGATGCCATGCAGGGAGTACAGGCTGTTGTGAACCAACGGCTGCAGAAGATGAATGCCAACCATGAGGTGACGCTGGAGTTTCTACGCATGGGGGCACTCAAGGGTGAAATACTGGATGGCGATGGCAGCACCATTCTCTACAACCTGTTTGATGAGTTCGGTGTTACTCAGCAAACCCATGACTTCAAGTTCAGCAGCACAACCACTGACGTTCGTACCCAGGGCGTAAAAGCCCGTCGTCTGGTGGATGATGCGTTGGGAGCCTTGCCCTACAGCGGTCTCCATGCATTCTGTGGCTCTGACTTCTTTGATGGGCTGGTTGGCCACAAGTCAGTAAAAGAAGCCTACCAGCGTTGGCAGGATGGTGAAGCCCTGCGTACCGATCCCAAGGGCCGGTTCCGTTTTGCGGATATTGATTGGGAAGAGTACCGGGGCTCAGTGGGTGGCAATGACTTTGTCGCGGCCAATGAAGCTTATCTCTACCCAACCGGTGCGGATATCTTCAAGACCTGGTTTGCGCCGGCAGATTTTGTCGAAACCGTTAACACCATCGGCCTGCCACGCTCCGCCAAGCAGAAGGTCATGGATTTTGAGAAGGGTGTGATTGTTCATACCCAATCCAATCCGTTGCCTATCAATTTACGACCACGGGCAGTGATCAAGCTGACCATGAGCTAACCATAACAACAGGAGACTGCTCCAATGGATAAAGCCTTCAAAGTGATGGACCACACCATTCTTTCAACCTTTGGGCAGTCGGTTTTACTGACGTTTTCGGATCAGTCATCGCTGGAAACCCGGGGCATTATCAATAAAGAACTGGTAGAGCTTGGCAAATATGAGGCTGTCCAGGGTGAAGTCACCATTCTCTCTGTGGATAGTGCTATCCGGCTGAAGCGTGGCGATACCGTGTTGGCCAATGGTCAGGTTTATGAAGTCGACCGAAAACTGAAAGACGATGGCTATTTAGCCAAATGGAATATCCATGCTCATTGAATAGGAAGTCAGCGGCGATATTGAAGAACTCACCGCCCTGTTCAAACAGTCCCCGGAAAAAACAGAGCAAGCCATTCAAAGAGCCCTGTCCAAACTGAGCCGCTGGGCTGAACGGCAAGTGCTACGTGATATGTCCCGACGCATGAAAGTATCACAAAAACGGCTGAAGGAGCTGAACCGGATCAAGGTAAGGCTCAATAAAAGCTACGGCAGAAAAGAGCGTTACCTGACCATCTGGATTGGTATTAATGAAGTGGGTGCCCATCGTCTGGGTAACCCAAGACAAACACGCCGAGGTGTCCGGGTAGGCAGTCACAGTTTCTGGGAAAACAGTTTCCTGATGCAGCCGGTCAATGCTTCCCGGGAACTGATCTTTGAACGAAAGGATAACTGGCAACACCGTTACCAACAATCCAAACGC
>NZ_JAGHQV010000182.1:0-1693 GCF_017744175.1 Thalassotalea sp. G20_0
AGTCACCTTTGTTAAGGACAGTGCCAGGAATTTTGCCGGATATATGCTGCTCGAGGGCATTGAAGCCTTCGCCCAAACGCTCAATGGCACGTTCACTAATGGCACTTTCCCTAATGCCACTTTCCCTGATGTCGCTCGTCACTATTTCGATATCGTAGCAGCCGGGGTGGATGACATTATCCATGAGTTCAACACCACAATCGCGCCTGACCGGAATACCAGCTCAACGACAGTAGCCCCTCACCATCGTTCAAAAAGAATGATCCTTTCGGAGCCGGATTTCTTAAGCAGAATCAGCCGGCTGATAGAGGCTGAAGAGTCCGTTACCGCAGACGACATGGTCCCGCAACTGATGGAGTTTTTACGGGGTTTTTCTGCAGTGCGCAAAGAATTTACCCTTACGGTGCAGCGTGGCGTTGCGGGAGACCCGGATGCAATAGCGCTTGCCAATCAACTCCGGCAGCCGCTGGAGATGGCCAATCATTTGCAGCAATATGAGAGCGAGGTCTTTGAATTACTGTGGAGTAATAACTTCGAGGCACTTGGCAGATTAGTGTTTAAAGTTAACACCCTCTCATATTTTAGCGCTGTTGCTCCGCCACAACTAAGAGACATGTTGGAATCGCTCAGGCTCATGGTTCGTAACATGATTCAATATCTCCAACGGATAAATCTGGGGACCACCAATCCGTCAACTTTTACGGTGAAAATAGCTGATCTCACAAATTTCTGTTTAATCTGGAACCCTTTGCGATTAATGCTGCGTAATCAGCAGATCGAAGAAGGCATTTGTTTGGCAGATATGGTTTCATTAACCGTTGCCAGCCAGTTTGGAATTTCTGTTAGCAGCTCTATAAACACTCTGGTCAATGCTATTTTCCTGGGTGCCGGATATGCTCGATTACCCGCTGTTGTCAGGACGACTCTACAGGAAATTGCGCTTAAAGATAGTACAACTTCCCCCATAAGTTTATGGCGTACCCTGGGCCTGAAAAGTGCCAGCTATTACTTTAGTAAAATACACCAGAAATTTACTGCTTATTCGCTTAGAACGAATGGTGCACAGGAATTTCTTACAATGCAGTCAATGCTGTCAAAGATGGTTGCAGCGTTCAATGCGAAGGCAAATCAGTTACCGGCAGGGGAGGATGTTACTGTTCTGTTTAACGTCAGCCCCCGTACCCAACATGTCATATTTGCAAAAATGCAAAGAGTGAATAATCAACTGTCCCTGACCACTTCTGATATCGCAGGCTATTTGCTCAGTGCCAGCGCCGATTCAATGGAACACCTGGTCGCAAGGGCCATGCGCATGCTGAGGCCGCTGGCTCAGCAATACGGCCTTGGATTGACTCAGCCAGGGCAGATTGGTAGTGGAAGAGGTATCGGGCATCTTTATCAACCCACCGACGCAGAAATAGCCGAGTGGGCTGACCTGGCTCCCATTCCTACCTCGGCCTTAACGCTAAAACAGATCCTGACCAAGCCGGTAACGGAACTTGAAGCCCTCGACAAAGCGGCCACGAAGGCCCTGGCCAAAGAATACATTAACAAGGTGACCAGTGCAGATGGGCTTAAGAAACTGAAATTAAGCCAGAAGCTGACTGAACAGGACTTGCTCCCTCCACCCTCAAGCACTGAGGTAACCACAGCCGATCCACTGATTATGCAAATGCGGGAAGTGATCAGTGTG
>NZ_JAGHQV010000183.1:0-1668 GCF_017744175.1 Thalassotalea sp. G20_0
GTCAACCGGAGGTAATGAGTTCAGACTCTTTTCTTCTTCAATCTTCAAAGACGGAAAGCTTGATTGGAGGTGATCGCGGAAGGTGGATTGATATTGAGAAATGGTTGTCCGGTAATGGGGAACCACCGGACACGCTATCCCTAGCCAACTTGTGGCCATGGCAATAATGGATTGATCCTCTGTATTGCCTTAGGATGTATTTCCCGGGCGAGAAAATAGTTCACCTATGTGCTTTTCAAGCGAGCTTTTATTATTTTTACCGTAGTTCAGATAAAATCTGGCACAGAATGCCATGACTCCCCACAGGGACATCCATCTATCTTGCTGAGAGAGCGGGGTGTTTTCGCTGATTTTGCCGACAAGGGAAGCTAACGTTGATTTAACCACATTCAGCTCAATAGCCTCACCCAGTTTTGCCAGGGACGACATCATGTTGGCGACTTCCTGTGGCTTGAATTGATCTTTCTCTTCTTTTGATTCGGCTTTGGTTTGCACATGGGGCAACAGCGCGACTACAGCCTCTTTGAGCTTCGATGTCTTCTCCAGCTTCCACCCGTTCTCCACCAGTTTCGCCAAGGCCCACAGCAGGTTGGCGATATGCTGAGGAATAAAGTGGTCTTTCTCTTCTTTTGATTCGGCTTTGGTTGTCACATGGGGCAACATTGTTGCCACGGCCTCTTTGAGCTTCGGTGTCTTCTCCAGCTCCAGTCCGTTGTCTACCAGTTTCGCCAAGGCCCACAGCAGGTTGGCGGTACCTTGAGAGTTGAAGCGGTCTTTATCTTCTTTTGATTCGGCTTTGGTTTTCACAAAGGGCAACAACCTGAACACGGCCTCTTTAAGCCTGGGCGTCTGCTCCAGCTCCAGTCCGTTGTCCACCAGTTTCGCCAGGGCCCACAGCAGGTTGGCGGTACCTTGAGAGTTGAAGCGGTCTTTATCGTCTTTTGATTCGGCTTTGGCTTTCGCATGGTACAACAGCGCGGCCACGACCTCTTTGAGCTTCGGTGTCTTCTTCAGCTCCAGCCCGTTGTCCGCCAGTTTCGCCACGGCCCACAGCAGGTTGACGGTAGCTTGAGTGTTGAAGTGGTCTTTCTTTTCTTTTGATTCGGCTTGGGTTTTCACATGGTACAACAGCGCGGCCACGGCCTCTTTGAGCTTCGGTGTCTTCTCCAACTCCAGCCCGTTGTCCGCCAGTTTCGCCAGGGCCCACAGCAGGTTGGCGGTAGCATGAGTGTTGAAGTGGTCTTTCTTTTCTTTTGATTCGGCTTGGGTTTCCACATGGGGCAACATTGCGGCCACGGCCTCTTTGAGCTTTGCTGTCTTCTCCAGCTCCAGCCCGTTGTCCACCAGTTTCGCCACGGCCCACAGCAGGTTGGCCACTTCCTGTGGCTTAAACTGGTCTTTCTCTTCTTTTGATTTGGCTTTGGTTTTCACATGGAGCAGCAGCGCGGCCACGGCCTCTTTGAGCTTCGGTGTCTTCTCCAGCTCCAGCCCGTTGTCCACCAGTTTCGCCACCGCCCACAGCAAGTTAGCGATATGCTGAGGAATAAAGTGGTCTCTCTCTTCTTTTGATTCGGCTTTGGTTTTCACCCGGGGCAACAGCGCGGCCACGGACTCTTTGAGCTTGGGTGTTTTCTCCAGTTCCAGCCCGTTGTCCACCAGTTTCGCCAC
>NZ_JAGHQV010000184.1:0-1664 GCF_017744175.1 Thalassotalea sp. G20_0
AGTCATGAGGCTATACAGAGCTTTAGAGACAATAAAGTTGTTTCATCATCACCTGCACAGTTAACCAGCTGCCCGTGGTGTGGTTCGGAGGTTGCAGCGGGTCGAGATATTGAAGTTCAAAAAGCCACTAACCAAACCTCTATCTACTGCGGCGACAAACGTGGTCGCTGCTCCTTTTCAAAAGGGAAATCGTCGAAAGAAGCTCATCCTGGGATTCCTGTTCTTGTTGTGGATGAAGAGATTTATCATCGACCTCCCACTATGATGATTGCCACTGTAGATAAATTTGCCATGATGGCTTGGCGTGGGCAGGTTAGAACTCTGTTTGGCAAGGTCAGCCATGAATGCCCAAGGCATGGGTTCATCTGGCCGGATGCCAAATGCAAAGGCAGTCACAGGTCAGATAACAAAAACGGGTTACCTGCTGTGAAGGTTGAGAGTATCAGCCCAGTTCGTCCACCTGATCTGATTATTCAGGATGAATTTCACCTGATTAGTGGCCCTTTGGGCACAATGGTTGGCCTATACGAGACAGCTGTTGATGAGCTGTGCTCTTGGGAGGTCAATGGGAAAAAGGTTCGCCCAAAAATTATTGCATCTACAGCAACGGTTCGTAAGGCTGAAGATCAGGTGCGTAATGTGTTTATGCGGCAGGTGTCAGTATTCCCACCACACGGTTTGGATGTTGAGGATAACTTCTTCTCCGTTCAGCGCCCCCTGAACCAAAGGCCGGGCCGACGTTATCTGGGTATATGCTCTCCCGGCAGCTCTCGGCCAGCCATGCTTATCCGTGTCTATACTGCTTTGCTCTCTGCTTCCCAAGCTCTCTTTAATCGGTTTGGGCAACTTGCAGATCCTTATATGACCACAGTCGGCTACTTCAATTCCTTGCGTGAGCTGGGAGGTATGAAGCGATTGGCTGAAGATGATGTCAGAACACGTTCTTATCGTGTACAGATGAGTCAGGTTGCCAGGCCCGGGCTGGAGCAGAGGGCTGTTAACAACACGGATGAATTGACTTCTCGGGTTTCCGGTAAAGATATCCCTAAAAAGCTTGATCAGCTTGAGATTAAGTTCAGAGCAGACATTGACCCGGCAACTGGGCAATATACCAGTAATTGGGAGAAAGGGCAGGACAGGGCTGTCGATATTGTTCTGGCCACGAACATGTTGTCTGTTGGTGTTGACGTCAACCGCTTGGGTTTGATGGCAGTGAATGGACAGCCAAAAGGAACTGCTGAGTATATTCAAGCCACCAGTCGTGTTGGCCGTTCTTCCCCAGGTTTGGTATGTACTGTTTTAACCTGGGCACGCCCTCGAGACCTCTCTCACTACGAGACCTTTGAACATTACCACGCAACATTCTACAAGCATGTAGAGGCCCAGTCGGTTACACCATTCTCGCCGCGAGCTATGGACAGGGGGTTGACAGGAACCATGCTGAGCATGACCCGTTTAGAACATGCCACCTTCAACCCAAATGCAGGAGCGCAGGCTCTGGAAAAGCCGCACCAGTCAGAAGTTGCTGAGTCAATCGAAAAGCTGAAAGAGAGAGCCTGGAGACTCACTGACGATACTGGCTCAAGAGATCTGGCAGAAAGTATGATGAAGAAGCGTGCCGACATGTGGAGTAAAGAAGCCAATGTTGGTGGGCGCATTCTGGC
>NZ_JAGHQV010000185.1:0-1641 GCF_017744175.1 Thalassotalea sp. G20_0
ACGCGGGCCAGCAGTCCTGACACAAGTTCAGCACCCACCATGGCAGCCTCAACCGCCCCACCGGGCTGCAGGGGCGAACCGATTCCTGTTGATGGAGCCGCAGTCCTGGCCAAAGTCGGAAAGGACTTCTGTTATCCAGCCAATGGTACCTACGCACAGACCACGGATATTGATGCTGGCAACCACTCGCCTATCCTGCACTTCACCGGTGAGTACAACGGTAACGGCAATACCATCAGCAACCTGAAGGGCTGCCTGTTTAACAGCCTCGAGGGCAATGGAGCAGTCCGCAATCTCACAATTACTAATGGCCATATTGACCGTGCAGGGCTGCCCGAGACTAACGACACAGGCAGTGCAGCACTGGTTGCCTGTACCATGTCAGGGGGCTCAAGGCAGGAAAATATCGTTGTAGAAAATTCAAAGATCAGGGTTACAGCTGTAAAACCCTGGGTACAACAACACAGGCAGCTGGGGATGCTGGCGGGCAAGATGAACGACAGCGCCGTACTCAGGGACAACCAGATCAATAACGTCAACATTGCTATTCAGGGCAGTGGTATTGACGTCGGCATGCTGGCCGGGCAAGCACTGGATAGAGCCACCATCGACAGCAACCAGGTTGAAAACTGCAAGGTACTCCTCTCAGGAATTGGCACCGGCAGACGTACCTTGAACAGGTCCCGGGCCGAGACCAATGTCAACATCGGCCTGATCGCAGGGAAAATGGTTGGTAACGAACATAACAATGTGGTCGTTAAAAACTCAACGTTGATTCATAACTGCATTGAAAGCTCTGAGGGCATTTTCGCGGCCAATATCGGTGGGGTTGCCGGCAGGGCCGATTTTGCCCGTATTGAAGATACGCAGGCCCACAATCAAAACAAAATTCATTATCATTCCATAATAATTGATGGACGCATTGCAATGGTGGTTGCTGATGCCCGTCATTGCACAATTCTGGATACTACCACCAGCGACAACCACCTGCAGGCAACCGCTAACTCTTTATTACCGACACATGTTGGTATTGTTACAGCAGATTGTCACAATAGCACCATCAAACATACCCTGGACATCGACTCTGATCTGGAGTTGTCCCACAGCAGGTTTCGAGTAGGTTCGGGAGGCCATGCGGCTGTTACTGCGGCTGTTGCTGCGGCTGTTGCCGAAGGCTGTAGCATTCATAACACAACTGCCAGAGAAACGATAATCGCTGCGGAAACGGACAAAAGCTCCGTTGCAATTGCTGTGGCGTTTAACGATGCTAACACCACAGTCCACCAAACAACCGCCATTGACTGTGGACTATTCGCCTGGGAAAAAAACACGAACAGTTATACAGGAAGTGCGGCGGTCGGTGTTGCTGCCGGTCGCCAGGATAACTTTGGCAGGATCCGCGATACCCGGGTCTGCGGCAGTGTCATCAAAGGGTATCGCGCCGGCTTAGCAGCTGGTGATCCTCATCGCAACTTTTCCGGCACAGTTGCCTGCAATACTGAGTTAACCAGTTTTGCTGATGGTATCAGCACAACGGTAAATCTAGCCTGCGATAATGCCAGTTGCCCAGCAACCGAGAGAGCCGACATCGCTACTGTAGCCACCAGTGACCGGATACCAGCCACCATTAAACACTTGTCG
>NZ_JAGHQV010000186.1:0-1611 GCF_017744175.1 Thalassotalea sp. G20_0
CTTCAATACTTTACCTGGCTGGATTATCGGGGATGGAATACGGTCAGGTAATAACAATCTAGCTGATGAGATGGATTGGGGAGCGGGTAGCGGCCTCGGTTTTCAGGACACCATGGACTTCTGGAATAGCAGCCAGACTAACTCTTACAATACGATTTTTATCGATCCACTGGTATTGGATCTGGATGGTGATGGTGTCCAACTTCAGAATTTCCAACAGTCCAATGCTCTATTCGATATTGATCATGATGGCGTTAAGGAACGCACAGGCTGGGTTACCCCAACGGATGGACTGCTGGCCATTGATCTGAACAACAATGGTCGTATTGATAATGTCAGTGAACTGTTTTCTGAATATTACCAGGGCGCAATGGGGCAGGATGGTGCTCCGGGTGAAACGCCATTCGCCAATGGGTTTGAAGCCCTGGCCACCCTGGACAGCAATGGTGATGGCCTGTTCAGTGAGCTGGATAATGCCTGGTCCAGTGTCAAGGTCTGGGTCGATGCGGATGGTGACGCTAAAACAGACGACGGAGAGCTGAAAACCCTGGTTGAGGCGGGCGTGGTTTCAGTGAATCTTGCGGTCAGCAATGAGTCCGGTGATATTCTCGATGGCAATGAAGTGTTGGCACGGGGTGAATTTGTACAGTTGATCGACGGTGTTGAACAGACACGGGAAGCCATTGCCGCCAACTTTCTCTCCAACCCTGACGGCGCGGATTTTCTTGTGGACGGTGAGGGCTTGCTGGCATATTCCCAAAGTGGCGTATCCAGTTATGCCGCCGGAGACAACGGTGAAATCGTTCGAGTCAATGAGAAAGGAGTAGATTCGGCCTATGGTGGCAGGGGTAACGATACCCTGATAGGTGACAGTGGCGATAACTGGCTGGCCGGAGGCGGAGGTTCTGACTCGCTCGAGGGCGGCGCAGGAAATGATGTGCTGTTGATTGATAGCCAAGACAATACTAACGCTATTCAAGGAGGAGAAGGCCTTGATATCGTCAAAGTACTGGGTGATGGAGGTGTAAGTCTTAACCTGCACCGCTCCGGTGTAGAGGTGGTGGAAGGTGGCCGTGGTAATGATGTCTTTATTGGAGGCGGTGGCAGCAATGTTTTTATCAAAGGCGGTGAAGGCGACGACATCATTACCGGTGGAAGGGCTAACGACGCCCTTTCAGGAGAAGCTGGTGAAGACCGTGTCTATGGTGGACAAGGTAATGATATTATCCGGGGCCATGGAGGCAATGACTGGTTAGGAGGTGGTGAAGGCAACGATGTTCTGGAAGGCGGTCTGGACGACGATACCCTTCTGGGTGACGCTGGCAACGATGTATTGAACGGTGGTCAGGGCGACGACCGTCTTGACGGTGGCGATGGTATTGATGTTGCCGACTTTACCGGCAGCTATGCCGATTACCGGATTGTCCATACCGCAGAGGGTATCTGGGTAACGGATACGGTCAGTGGCCGGGATGGTTCGGACTTCCTGACGGGGATTGAGAAATTCAGTTTCAGTGATCTCTCCCTGATGGATGTGGATCTGGAGAATCCGTTACTGGTCAATGATGTGGTTGACGTACCCTTTGCCAGTGGCAGTGACCAGCCCTGGCT
>NZ_JAGHQV010000187.1:0-1566 GCF_017744175.1 Thalassotalea sp. G20_0
TGATCGTTTATCCGGAATACAAGCAATGGCAACCACAAATATCTGGCAACAGTTCAAGGCGCTGATTACTGAAGGGGCGCGGGTTGTAGCCACCATGACCGCTAATAACGGCAATGGCACCAGTCAGGCAGAGCTTCAGGATGGTTCGGTTATTAACGTCAAAGGTGAATCTGTGGGTGTTGGCCAGAAGGCATTTATTCAGAAGAGATAAAAGGTACTGCGCCGCGCCTGGCGCAGTATGAGGTGGAGGTTTGAAATAATCAAGAATCGGTTCTCCGCTCAATTTTATTGCTCACTTTAGAAGGCAGCCCGATGGTTGGGCTCCATAGTCTTCAAGAAGTTTCTTGCACTCTGTGCGGCAAGACATGATAGCCAAGTCGAGAGCCGTTTCGCCATATTTATCTTTCTTTTTGGCCAGGGAGGGGTCAAAGCAATGCCTGGATGGCCTCTGTGTGGCCTTTAAAAGAAGCTATGTGGAGCGCCGTGCGGCCATTGTTATCCTTCTCTTTAGCCAGGTAGGGGGCAATGGTTAGCAATGTCTGGATGGCCTCTGTGTGGCCAGAAAGAGCAGCTGTGTGGAGAGCCGTTTGGCCATCGTTATCCTTCTCTTTGGCCAGAGAGGGGTCAATGGTCTGCAATGGCTGGGTGGCCTCTGTGTGGGCTGTAAAAGCAGTTGTGTTAACAGCAGCTGCGAGAGCCGTCCGGACTGACTTATCCTTCTCCTTCTTTTTGGTCAGGGAGGGGTCAATGGTCTGCAATGACTGGGTGGCCTCTGTGTGGACTGCAAAAGCAGTTGTGTTAACAGCAGCTGCGAGAGCCGTCCGGACTGAATTATCCTTCTCCTTCTTTTTTTTGGCCAGGGAGGAGGGAATGGTCAGCAATGTCTGGATGGCCTCTGTGTGGCCATTAGAAGCAGCTGCGTGGAGAGCCGTCTGGCCATCGTTATCCTTCTCTTTGGCCAGGGAGGGGTCAATGGTCAGCAATGTCTGGATGGGCCCTGTGTGGCCAGAAAGAGCAGCTGTGTGGAGAGCCGTTTGGCCATCGTTATCCTTCTCTTTGGCCAGGGAGGGGTCAATGGTCAGCAATCTCTGGATGGCCTCTGTGTGGCCTTTAAGAGCGGCGACGTGGAGAGCCGTCTGGCCATATTTATCCTTCTCTTTGGCCACAATTTCCAGCAATGCATTGACGGTCTCTGTGTGGCCTTGACGAACAGCTTCCTGGAGAACCGTATCGCCATTGTTATTCTTGACATCAACTCGGATGCGCATGGAGGCAATTTCCTTAAATGCCCTGACGATCTCTGTGTGTTCATTACGAGTAGCCAAGTGTAGAGCCGTACAGCCATCGTTCATCTGTTCATTGACTGAGGTTTGATCATTTTTCAGCAGCTCCTTGACGGACTCTATGTGGCCGTTCTGAGCGGCCATATGCAGGGGCGTAGCACCATCTGTATGTGTTTTGACATTGACATCCACTTTCTTATCAAGCAGTTTTCTCAGGCAATCGGTTTGCCCCCAACAAGCGGCTAAATGCAATGCCGTATTGCCGCTGTTATCAGCGATATTG
>NZ_JAGHQV010000188.1:0-1543 GCF_017744175.1 Thalassotalea sp. G20_0
TTCAGGGCTTTTATTGGTCTTTATTATCAGCACGATATAGTGTTTGTGGTTTTTTTGTTCTCGTTTTTTTAAGCTAATTATTTAAATTTACAATATTATTGTCGTTTATTCGTCGGGAATTGCTGGTAAAATGCAGCCATTTTAAGAATGAGCTTATGCAATACAATATAATCCGTGCAGTCAGTGTATAAGCTGTATTTTTGTCAATGTATCAGCACTAACCCGAGGTAGTTTAATATGAAAGTATTCACTCAAATTCTTGCAAATGGCATATCTATCAAAGGCCATGGCGCTAATAGCGTCAATGATTTTGTAGGTGGACTTGTTCCGGTAAATATTGAAAAAATGCCCTTTTTCCTCACCAGACACTTGATATGAAAAACTGACAATGGCGTGTTCATTTTGCTTCATCTCAAGTAATTTCTGCTCACATGAAAATATCAGATCATCATGTTCTCCTTCAAACAGCTCCAGTTTCAGTGTTTTTTTTCCCAAGTAGATGTCATCAAGTTTGCCATAGACAGTCAGTGTTGATAGTGGTGCTGGTGCAGTAAATTCATCACAAAGAATGGGCTGAAATGTTTTATTCTCCAGGTAATGAAAGACCCTCATAGCAACAAACCCACAATTGGCTTTACATTCTGCCTGGTTAATATTGGCAAGAATATCCATGTTCTGCTCCTCAAACCTATCAGCTTGAGATGCAGTTAGATTACTGCTTTGATTTTGTGCGGATAAACAGTCAGAAATCATACATCAGGTCAGTGAAGCCGGAATGGATCGATACTCTCATTGTTAGCATTCACTTTCTCAAGCGTTAACCAGCACAGTGATGGCCATTGACCCGCCTCCCAATGCCCTTTGTATTATGCCTCTGCGCTCTATAAAAGACAGCTCATTGTGGTAGCGGTGTAAATGAAGTTTGAGGCCTTTGAGACTGGCTGATTTACGTTGACACAAACTACACTGGTAGGGATGCTTTTCTGCTGACAGCTCAACCTGCCGAATGGGGGCATGTTCGGCTCAGTTAGCCTCATCTCTGGCTTGACAATATATTGCATAGTGATCCGCCCATGGTTTTTCAAGTGGCGCTGTCTCAAGAAATAACTGGCCTGTTATTGCATAAACATACATGCTTTTCATTCTGCCCTGTCCATAGGGTTGAATTTGCGGCTCTAGAACAACTCCCCGGAATGCCGGGTATAGATCCTGAGTTGTCTGATATTGTTGGTAGTGCATTGGGTTTGGTTGCATCATTTGTTACCTTGCCAGATATACACTGATGTTTATTTACCTGTCGGTGAGGCCTGCTCCTTGGTTGAACAGCTATTGAGTAAACCTTTCCCCTGATTGAACAGCAATCCCCTGCATGATAGCTTGATATTTTTTCCAAATATTATTTTTTTCCGCTATTTGGTGCTTGTCCGAAAACCCATCAGCCCTTGAAAACAGCAGTCTGTGACCCAACTTAATCATTGAAGATTTCCACTGACAGGCTGTTGTCTCACTCATGCGCCAAACCATCAAGCCACAAATGCAGTTA
>NZ_JAGHQV010000189.1:0-1531 GCF_017744175.1 Thalassotalea sp. G20_0
TCGACCTCACCTTAGGGGCCGACTCACCCTGCGCCGATTAGCGTTGCGCAGGAACCCTTGGTCTTCCGGCGGGGGAGCTTCTCACTCCCCTTGTCGTTACTCATGTCAGCATTCGCACTTCTGATACCTCCAGCATACCTCCCGATACACCTTCAACGGCTTACAGAACGCTCCTCTACCGGTTGCAGTGGTCAGTTTTTAGTGGTCGGTGGTCAGTTTTGCTCCGAGCTATCTCTAACTCTTGTGCAAACCCACCAACATTTTACTGACCTGATTGTATTCGGTTTTTAGATATTGCCATTGCTGATCATCTATGTATTTCAGATCAAGGCAGTATCTTAACCAAACTCTCATTTCATCAGAGGATCCGACGGCCATTAACAGGAACCTTCGAAACTCTGCTTTTGAGATGACCAGTTTTCCGTGTCCTTCAGCAATATTTGCGCAAATGCCTTTGCTGGCTCTGCGCATTTGATCAGCAAGCCCATTCGTTTGCTCAATCTTCGGAAACTCAAGGGTTATCCTGTGAACTTTCAATGAAAGTTTATAAGCCCTTTGAAATACCTCTAATTGCTCAAAACCCTGCACAACCTGCCTCTCTAACTGCCGACTGACCACTAAAAACTGACCACTGAACCCCGTAGCTTCGGTGTCTAGTTTGAGCCCCGTTAAATCTTCCGCGCGAGCCGACTCGACCAGTGAGCTATTACGCTTTCTTTAAAGGATGGCTGCTTCTAAGCCAACCTCCTGGCTGTCTGGGCCTTCTCACATCGTTTCCCACTTAACCAGAACTTTGGGACCTTAGCTGACGGTCTGGGTTGTTTCCCTTTCCACGACGGACGTTAGCACCCGCCGTGTGTCTCCCGTGATTGCACTCATCGGTATTCGGAGTTTGCATGGGGTTGGTAAGTCGGGATGACCCCCTAGCCCAAACAGTGCTCTACCCCCGATGGTGAGACACGAGGCGCTACCTAAATAGCTTTCGAGGAGAACCAGCTATCTCCGGGCTTGATTAGCCTTTCACTCCTATCCACAGGTCATCCGCTAGCTTTTCAACGATAGTCGGTTCGGTCCTCCAGTTGATGTTACTCAACCTTCAACCTGCCCATGGATAGATCGCCCGGTTTCGGGTCTACTCCCAGCGACTCGACGCCCTGTTAAGACTCGATTTCTCTACGGCTCCCCTAGTCGGTTAACCTTGCCACTGAAAGTAAGTCGCTGACCCATTATACAAAAGGTACGCAGTCATCGGTGGACAGTTGACAGTAGACGGTGAACGGTTCAGGAAGTGCCTGTTTCTGGCTCCCTGTTCCATTCCGACGCTTTATCATCCAGCAACAGCGTTTCAGTCAACCGTGCTTCTGCACATCAACTGTCTACTGTCCACTGTCAACTGCCCACCGACTCCCACTGCTTGTACGTACACGGATTCAGGTTCTATTTCACTCCCCTCAACGGGGTTCTTTTCGCCTTTCCCTCACGGTACTGGTTCACTATCGGTCAGTCAGGAGTATTTAGCCTTGGAGGATGG